>CADBTM010000184.1 GCA_902797555.1 Oscillospiraceae bacterium | reverse complement strand
GAAGGCCACGAAGGACCATGTGAGGGCCACCGCCGAAAAATACGGGGTGCAGATCGAGACCGTGCGCCCGAAGATCGGAATCGTGCGGGCTGTGCGCAAATACGGGGTGCCGTTCGTGTCCAAGATCATGTCCGGTGGCCTGGGCGACTGGCAAAGAAAGCGCGTGCCGCTGTCCATCGTGGACGAATACAACGCCGCCGGGGATAAAGCCGCCGTGCGCCGGGCGCTGAAAGAGCGCTATCCGGGCTGCGAGAGTGTCATCAACTTTTTGTGCTGCTGCAATCGGGACGGGGAGCCGCGACCGAACATTCAGCTGGTCATCAATTCGAGCAAGTATATGCTGGACTTCATCAAAGAAAACCCGCCCGCATTCCCCATCAGTGCCAAATGCTGCGACTACTGCAAAAAGCAGATCGCCCACCAGATCCAGCGCCCCTATGAGATGGTCATCACCGGGGAGCGCCGGGACGAGGGCGGCATGAGGTCGGTGCCCAGGGGCGACAACACCGCGCTGTGCTTTGGTGAGACCGGGCACGGGCAATGGAGGCTCCGTCCGCTCTACTACGTCTCCGACAGCGATAAGGCATGGTATAAGGAATACTACCACATCCGCTATTCCGACGCCTACGAGGTATACGGGCTGACACGGACCGGCTGCTGCGGGTGCCCCATCAGCTACAAGGCCGTGGACGACCTGGAGCTGATACGCCCATATGAGCCGAACGTGGTGAAGGCCGCCTGGGCAATATTCGGAGATTCCTACCGCTACCGCCAACAGTACAACGCCTATAAACAGCGCCGCATGGCCGATGAAAAGCGCATGGCCAGCGAGCTGCCGGGACAACTGCGAATGATATAGGAGGGCACCATGGACGCAACGACACAAGCCGACATCATCGTCGCCGCCATCCGGTGCAATGGAACCGAGAAGCAAATTCTGAAGGCTATCGAGGAGCTGGCCGAACTCCAGCGGGCGCTTGCGCGGGACCTGTCCGGAGAGGCCGTAGAGGATGGAATACCTGAAAATGTCTATGAAGAGATCGCTGACGTGGAGATCATGCTGGCACAACTGCGGATGATCTATGATGCGGGGCAGATCGACGATTGGAAGGACAGCAAGTTGGAACGCCTGGCGCGAATGCTGGGCTTGAACATCCAGGAGGACGCACAATGAGCCTGAGATGGACCGAGGAGGAACTGGAGGCGTACCGGTCAAAACAGAGCGTTCCAAAGCCTTCCCCTTCAGGGGAAGGTGGCACGAAGGGCCGCAAGAGGTCGGTTCCCATGGCTCCAACCGAGGATGAAGAGCAAATGGCGCTGTTCACCTGGGCGAACCACATGGCCATGACCGGGCGTCTCCCGGAGCTGGCCCGCCTGTTCCACGTGCCGAATGGAGGAAGCCGGGGCCCTGCCGAGGCGGGGCGGTTCAAGGCCATGGGCGTAAAGCCGGGCGTCCCGGACGTGTTTCTGGACGTGCCGCGGGGCGGATTCCACGGCCTGCGCATCGAGATGAAGCGCCGCAACGAGGGCAAGGTAAGCAAAGATCAAACCGACTGGATCAACTATTACAACGCAAACGGCTACCGCGCCGTCGTCTGCTACGGCTGGGACGAGGCGCGGATGGAGATCGAGGACTATTTGAGAGGAGGAGGGGAGGATGGATAAGCTGGAAAAGGAAAAGGAAGGGCTGGGCTATTGCCACTATCCTTTGGAGATTTGCGTGACAAGCAAATGCCCATATTTTGAAAGAGCCGATCATGGAGATTGTGTGCATCGGCTGCACATGGACACTTTAGAGGTAATAAACGAGCTTAAAGGAGAACCGGAGGATGAATAAAAGGGAGAAGGTTCTAAAGGGGCTTGAGATTTGCAAAGAAGATTCAAAGCTATGCTTTGGTGAAAGTGAGTGCGGGTATCAGTCGGTTTTTCCGCGCTGCTGGATTACACTTGCGGCTGATGCACTTGAGCTGATGAAAGAGCGGGAGCCGCAATGGACGCCGATAACCTTCCGGCCATTGACGGAAGAGGAAAAGGCAGAACACCCGGAATGGTGCTACATCATCGACAGCCCGACGCCGGACGACGGCGAGGACATACTGGTATCCAACGGGAGAGCCGTGTGGGCAGACGTTTGGGGAAACAATGGCGTGGAGTGCTATCTGGAGAGCGACCACGAGTTGGAGGGCGTCGCGTGGATGAAAATGCCGACGCCATGGAAAAAGGAGGCAAACGCATGAACATCCCGGCAATCAAGCGGAACTGTGTGCGCAAGAAGCGGTTTGAGATCGTGGACGACCTGCACGGGGGCCAGTGGATCGGCAACGGCCAGGCGTGGTGGGCCGTGGAGGGCATCACCATCAACG
>CADBTM010000183.1 GCA_902797555.1 Oscillospiraceae bacterium | reverse complement strand
CAGACCGCGTCGGGGGCCGATCCCGCCGTGCTGGAGGAAGCCATCCGGGAAACCGGCTGCCGCGTGGGGCTGTATGCCTCCACCAAAAACCGCATTCCCGACGGGTTCCTCTGTGACGTGATCCTCATCTCGGACAACTGAAACACAGAAAAAAAGAACCGCCATACGGCGGTTCTTTTTTTATCCGGATTTGTCAGAACATCCTGTCCTGATACCGATCCTCGTACTTTTTTGCAGCTTTTCCCAGCAGCACCAGAACCACCACATAGGCGGCCAGCTCCACCAAACCGATCAGAGGAAGATTGATCAGGCTGCTTACCAGACCGAGAATCACATAGGCCAGAAAGATCTTGTAAAGCTTGTCTGCGCCCAGATCGGTACGGGCGGAATATTGCAGATCCCGCACGCCCAGCACGGTGAGATAAATGACGAGGAAATTGCCCCAGCTGGTGACAAAGGTCAGAATGGTGTTCACCACAGAGGGCAGCGAGAGCTGCAGCGCCTGCACCACGCCGACGGCAACTGTGATGCCGCACATGATCTTGGCGATCTTGCCCACCCACTCCCAGTTGTTGGTCTGGGGCAGGCTGCCCGCGCCGACGCACATCAGATAATAGCCCAAGGCGGTGATCAGCTGGAGTGCCAGTGTCATCACGGTAAAGGTGATCGCCGAAAGCGTTCCCGTGCCCGCCAGCAGGGAGAGCACCACCATCAGCAGCACATAGATGATCTCACCGGAGATGAGCACAGCGCCCAAAAATACTTTTTTCATACGCGCCCCTTTCTGGAGAGGGATGTAAAAAGATACCGCGGAAGGTTCCGCGGTATCGAAAAATCATCGCTCAGCGATACATCTTTTTCTTTGCGCGAGCAGCTTCGCTCTTTTTGCGACGCTTGACGCTGGGACTTTCGTAGCACTCACGTTTGCGGAGTTCAGAAAGTACACCGGACTTGGCGCAGGAACGCTTAAAACGGCGCAGCGCGTTGTCCAAAGACTCATCCGGTTTCACGCGGATCTCAGACATTTTTCTTCCCTCCCTCCATTATAACAACGCCATGATGTCAGATAACATCACAGGATTATTATACGCATCCGAATCCGATTTGTCAAGCATTTACTGCGGCTTGACGACAAAATTCACGATTTTCTTTTTGATGACGATGGCCTTGACCACCTGCATGCCCTGCATCGCGGCCTGGATCTTGCCGTCGGCCAGAGCGGCCTGGCGGATATCCTCTTCCTCGGCGTCGGCGGCGACGGTGATGACGCTGCGCACCTTGCCGTTCACCTGCACGGCGATGCTGATCTCGGCCTCCCGACACTTGTCCTCGTCATAGGTCGGCCACGGCTCGTAGGCGATGGTGCTGTCATGTCCGAAGATCTGCCAGATCTCCTCGCCCACGTGGGGGGTGATGCACGACATCATCTTGAGGAAGCCCTCGGCATAGGCCTTGGGGCAGGTGCCGTTTTTGTAGACCTCGTTGACGAAGGTCATCATCTGGGCGATGGCGGTGTTAAAGCCCAGCGCCTCAAAGTCGCCGGTGATCTTTTTCACCGTCTGGTGATAGATCTTGTCCAGCTTGCCGTCGTTTTCTTCGGTGAGATTGGCAGGCTCGGTAAAGAAGTTCCACACCCGGTTGATGAACTTTTTCGCGCCCGCCACGGCGGCGGCGCTCCACGGCTTGGAGGCCTCCAGAGGTCCCATAAACATCTCGTACAGGCGCAGGGTATCGGCGCCGTATTCCCGGACGATATCGCTGGGATTGACCACAAACTCGGGATAGCGCTTGCCCATCTTGATGCCGTTTTCGCCCAGGATCATGCCCTGATGCACCAGCTTGCGGAAGGGCTCCTTGACGGGGGAAATGCCCTCGTCGTAGAGGAAGCGGTTCCAGATGCGGGCATACATCAGATGACCCACGGCGTGCTCGGGGCCGCCCACATAGAGGTCGACGGGCAGCCAGTGCTTGAGCAGAGCGGGATCGCACAGCGCCTTGTCGTTTTTGGGGTCGATATAGCGCATATAGTACCAGGAGGAGCCGGCGGAGCCGGGCATGGTGGAGGTCTCGCGGACGCCCTTCACGCCGTTTCTGTCATACTGCTTCCACTCCACGGCGTTTTCCAGCGGCGCCTTGCCGTTTTTGCCCTTATAATCCTCCAGCTCGGGCAGGATGAGGGGCAGCTCGTCGTCGGGGAGGAAATAGATCTTGCCGTCGTCGGTGTAAACGCAGGGCACAGGCTCGCCCCAATAGCGCTGACGGGCAAAGATCCACTCGCGGAAGTGATAGTTGACTTTTCTCCGGGCGACGCCCATCTTTTCCAGCTTGCAGGTGATGGCCTCCTTGGCCTCCTCCACCGTCAGGCCGGTGAACTCTTCGGAATTGACAAGCTTGCAGCCCTTGCCCAGATAGTCTTGCTTTTCAAAAGCGCATTCCGAAACATCCCGTCCCTCGATGACCTGCACCATGGGGATGTGATGCACCTGGGCATATTCAAAGTCGCGCTGGTCGTGGCTGGGCACGGCCATCACCGCGCCGGTGCCGTAGTTGGCCAGCACAAAGTCGCCGATGAACACGGGCACCTGCTTGCCGTTCACCGGGTTGATGGCGTAAACACCCTTGAGGGGGCAGCCGGATTTGGTCTTGTTGAGCTCGGTGCGGTCCATGTCGCTCTTTTTCAGCGTCTCGTCGATATATGCCTGCACCTCGTCCCGGTTTTCCACCCGATCCATCAGGGACTGGGTGATCTTTCCGTCGGGCGCCAGCACCATAAAGGTGATGCCGTAAATCGTCTCGATGCAGGTGGTATAGATGGAAAAGCTGCCGCCGCCCACCAGCTGGAAGTCCACCTCCACGCCGGTGGATTTTCCGATCCAGTTGCGCTGGATCTCCTTGGTGGATTCCGGCCAGTCGATCTCGTTGAGACCTTCCAGCAGCTTTTCCGCAAAGGCGGGCTGATCGATGACCCACTGCATCATCATCCGCTTTTCCACGGGATAGCCGCCGCGCTCGGATTTGCCGTCGATGACCTCGTCGTTGGAAAGCACGGTGCCCAGTGCCTCGCACCAGTTGACCGGCATTTCGATGCGCTTTGCATAGCCGGCCTCGTAGAGCTTTTTGAAGATCCACTGGGTCCACTTGTAGAACGAGGGATCGGAGGTGGCGATCATCTTGGACCAATCGTAGTCAAAGCCCAGCTCCTTCAGCTGACCGGAAAAGGTCTGGATATTCTTTTGGGTAAAGCCGTTGGGATGGTGTCCCGTGCTGACGGCATACTGCTCGGCGGGCAGACCGAAGGAATCGTAGCCCATGGGATGCAGCACGTTATAGCCCTGCATCCGCTTCATCCGGGAGACGATGTCGGTGGCGGTATATCCCTCGGGATGGCCTGCGTGCAGGCCGACGCCGGAGGGATAGGGGAACATGTCCAGCACATAATATTTCGGCTTGGAAAAATCCCACACATCGGTATAAAAGGTCTGATGCTCCTCCCAATACTGCTGCCACTTTTTCTCGATCCGGTCAAAATCGTACTTCATAACTTTATTCTTCTTTCATCAAATTGGTGATATCGATCTTGGTGCCGTCGCCCCACAGGCGCTCCAGCGCGTACATCTCCCGCGCTTCCTGCTGGAAGATGTTGACCACCACGCTGGTATAGTCCACCAGAACCCAGCTGGAGGTGACGCCCTCCCGATGATGGGGCAGGATGTCCAGACGCTTTTTCAGCTGCTCTTCGATCTCGTCGCCCAGAGCGCGGATATGGGTGCTGGACGTACCGGTCATAATCACAAAATAATCGGTCAGAGTGGTTTTGTCGTCAACCTTCATCACGACGATGTCCTTCGCCTTTTTGCTGTCGGCGATGCGGACGATCTCTTCCATCAGCTCTTTCGGGGTGAGTTCCGCCATAGTGTTTTCCTCCTTTTCGGAAATTCGTTCCTTCAACATATCTGTCGTTACATGGTAAGGGGTCTTCCCCTGCTGTGTTACAAAATCTGCCGTGCGCTTCAGCCCCGCGGTAAAGGCCTCCTCCAGGTCGGTGAGCGCCAGCGCGCGCATGTCCTCCACGCCGGGATAGCTGCGTGTCTCCTCGCACAGGTCGGCCACATAGAGGATCTTTTGCGCCGTTGTCATGGGGCCGGGGCCGCCCACGGTGTGGGTGCGGATGGCGTCGCACACGTCATCTGGCATGAGAAAGATCCGTTTTGCCGTCTCTGCGCCGGTGTCGGCGTGGATGAGCTGGACGAAATCCTCCTCTGTATAGTCAAAGATTATATTCCACTTTTCCGCCAAGGTCAACTGTTCTTTTGGAGAGAGCGCCTTGGTGCAGTCGTGGAGGATGGCCGCCGCCCGGACGGTGTATTCGTCGGCGCCGTATTTGCGCGCCATCTCGGCCGCCAGCTTTTCACAACCCAGCGTGTGAAGATAACGCTTTTCCTTCATGCGGAGGCGCACTGCCTCCCGCAGAGCGTCCAGCGTGGGCAGATACAGCCTGTTTTGCCGCACATATTCGGCCACGGCGGGATGGAGCAGCTCCCCCTTTTCCCCGCCACGCACCTGGGTGGAGCTGGCGGGCAAGGCGGGCGCACGGATGATGTCCACCTGCGCGCCCAGCGTGTCCCGCAGGGTCTGCGCTGTCTGCGCGATGCGCTCCCGATCGCCCTCGTCCCGTGCCACCACGGCAAGGGAGCAGTGGGAAAGGATCTTTTCCGGCTCACGCCAGTGGGCAAAGCTGAGCACCATATCGGTGCCGATCACCAGCCACAGCTCGTCCCCAGGATATTGCTCTGCCAAAAGCTCCACCGTTTCACAGGTATAGCTGGGGCCTTCCCGCTCCAGCTCGAGACCGGAGGCCTGACAGTGGGGAATATACCTGGCGGCGATGCGGCACATCTCCAGCCGCTGGGACGCCGTAGCCGAGCCCTCGGGCAGCACCTTGTGGGGCGGGATGGCCGCCGGCATAAGCAGCAGTCGATCCAGCGAGAGCTGCTCCACGCAGGCGCGCGCCGCTGCCATATGACCCAGATGGGGCGGGTTGAAGGTCCCGCCGAACATGGCGATCCTCATTTTTTCTTTTTCATGCTGGGCAGCGCATACTGGGGCGCATCGGGGGATTCCCGATAGAGCACCAGCTTGCTGCCGATGCACTGCACCGGCTCGGCATGAATGGCGGCGCAAAGCTGCTCGCTGGCCTCGCGGGCGGTGAGCAGCGCGCTCTCCAACACCCGGAGCTTGATGAGCTCGTTGGCGCGAAGCGCCTCGTCCGCCTGACGGCACACCGCGTCGGTGACGCCGTCCTTGCCGATCTGCTGGGTGGTGGGAAGGGTGTTGGCGATGCCCCGCAGATAGGCTCTGTCCTTACTTGTCAGCATAGTATTCTCCTTGTATTTATAGTCCGCGAGCTTCCAGCTCGGCCTTCATTTTCATCAGGGCGCGATAGCGGTGGGAGATGGCGTTCTTCCGCTCTTGGGGAATCTGGGCAAAGGTCGCGCCCTCGTTGGGATCGTAAAAGACGGGATCATAGCCAAAGCCGCCCTGTCCCCGCATCTCCCGCAGGATCTCGCCGAAGCATTCGCCCCGGACGGTAAACTCCGTCCCGTCGGGAAACACACAGGCGATGGACGAAACAAACCGTCCGCCCCGCTGTCCGTCGGGGACGTTTTCCATATTCTTCAGCAAAAAGTACACCCGATCCTCGTCGCTTCCCTCGCAATAGCGGGCGGAGCGGATGCCCGGCTCGCCGTTCAACGCGTCCACGGCGATGCCGCTGTCGTCGGCCATGGCGGGCAGACCGGAGGCAAGGCAGGCCGCCCGCGCCTTGATGAGCGCGTTTTCCTCAAAGGTGGTGCCGGTCTCCTCCGGGTCGGTGTGGATGTGCGCCTCCTCCATGGAGATAAAGCGCCGCTTGTCTGTCTCCAGAATGGCGCGGATCTCCTTGAGCTTGTGCATGTTGTTGGTTGCGATCACATAGGTCTGCATACTGTGCTCCTTATCGAAACAAATGCCCCACGGCCGCCTTTTGCGCCGCGTTGAGCTGGCGGATGCCTTTTTCCGCCAGAAGATACATATCGTCCAGCTCCCGCTTGCTGAAGGGACGCTCCTCGCCGGTGCCCTGCAGCTCGATGATATTGCCCTCGTCGTCCATGATGAAATTGAAATCCACCTGTCCGCCGCTGTCCTCCACATAGTCCAGATCGCACACCGGAGTGTCGTCCACGATGCCTACGCTCACCGCCGCCACATAGCTGTAAAGCGGCAGAGAAGCGAACAGACCTGCCTGCTTCAGCTTGTCCAGCGCCAGCACCAGCGCGCAGAAGGCGCCGGTGATGGAAGCGCAGCGGGTGCCGCCGTCGGCCTGGATCACGTCGCAGTCGATGGTCACCGTCCGCTCGCCCAGGCCGTTCAGATCGGTGACCGAGCGCAGCGCGCGCCCGATGAGCCTCTGGATCTCGGCGGAGCGTCCGTTGAGCTTGAGCTTGCTGATGTCCCGGGGCGAGCGGGTCTGGGTAGCGCGGGGAAGCATGCTGTATTCCGCCGTCACCCAGCCTCTCCCCTGCCCCTTCATAAAGGCGGGCACACCCTCCTCCACGGTGGCGTTGCAGATCACCTTGGTGTTGCCGCAGGTGATGAGCACGCTGCCCTCGGGATATTTGATATAATCGGTCTCGATGGTCACGGGACGGATCTGGTCAAAGGTTCTTCCGTCATGTCGCACCATAATCAGCCCTCCTCACTTTCCCCGTCGTTGTCGTCAAAAAATGCCTTGGTAAACTCGTATGCGTCAAAGTCCAGCAGATCGTCCACCTTTTCGCCCACGCCGATAAACTTGACGGGAACGGCCATGGACGAGCTGACGTGGATGGCGATTCCGCCCTTGGCGGTGCCGTCCAGTTTTGTAATGATGAGACCGGTGAGCTTGGTGACGCTGTTGAAGCCCTCGGCCTGACTGATGGCGTTCTGGCCGGTGGTGGCGTCGAGCACCAGAAGGGTCTCCACGCTGGCGTCGGGCAGCTCGCGCCCGATCACCCGGTTCATCTTTTCCAGCTCCTTCATCAGGTTTTCCTTGTTGTGGAGTCGTCCCGCCGTGTCGCAGATCACCACGTCCACCCCTCTGGCCTTTGCGGCGGTCAGGGCGTCAAAGATGACGGCGCTGGGATCGGCGCCCTCGGTGTGGCGGACGATGTCGGCGCCGGCGCGCTTTGCCCAGATGGAAAGCTGGTCTGCGGCGGCGGCGCGGAAGGTATCTCCCGCGGCAAAGAGCACCTTTTTGCCCTCGGCGGTCAGCTTTGCGCCCAGCTTGCCGATGGAGGTGGTTTTGCCCACACCGTTGACGCCCACCACCAGGATCACCGAAGGCTTGGTCTCCAGCTTGAGCCCTTCGTTGGGCGCCATTTTATCCGCAAGGATATGGGCAAGGCAGTCGATGACCGCTTCCTTGGTCTGCAGGTTTTTCCGCTTGGACTGCTTGCGCAGCTCGTCGATGGCCTCGGACGCGGTGTAGGCGCCGATATCGGCCAGAATGAGGGCGTCCTCCAGCTCGCTCAAAAGATCCTCGTCCACCTCGCGGAAGGCGGCAAAAACTGCGTTGAACGCCTCGCCGGTGCTCTGCTTTGTTTTTTGCAGACCGGCCTTGATTTTTTCAAAAAATGACATGTTCTCCTCCTGTATCCTAGCTCAGCGGAGCTTTTCCTGAATGTGTTCCTCCACCTCGTTGATGTTGAGCGCCAGCAGCTTGGTCACGCCCTGCTCCTGCATGGTGACGCCATAGAGGATATCCGAGCCCTCCATGCTGCCCCGGCGGTGCGTGATGATGATGAACTGGGTCTTGTCGCACAGCCCGCGCATATAGGCGGCATAGCGGTTCACGTTGACGTCATCCAGCGCGGCGTCGATCTCGTCCAGCACGCAGAAGGGGGTGGGACGCACCTTGATGATGGCGAAATAGAGGGCGATGGCCACAAAGGCCTTTTCCCCGCCCGACAGCAGAGAGATCGCCCGCATGGACTTTCCGGGGAGCTCCACCTTGATCTCGATGCCGCAATTGAGGATATCGCTCTCGTCCTCCAGCTTGAGAAAGGCGCTGCCGCCGCCGAAGATCTCGGTAAAGGTGGTGCGGAAGCTGTCGTTGATGGCTCGGAACTGTTCGCCGAAGATATCCCGCATGCTGCGGGTCAGGTCGCCGATGATCTTGAGCAGCTCCTCCTTGGACTTTTCCAGATCGTCCCGCTGCGT
>CADBTM010000182.1 GCA_902797555.1 Oscillospiraceae bacterium | reverse complement strand
GTCCACAGCCACGTTGCCGCCGCCCACCACGACCACGTCACCCTCCAGGCGGACGGTGTGATCCTGATTGATCCGGCTGAGGAAGGAAACGCCGCTCTCCACGCCCTGGGCATCCTCGCCGGGCACGCCCGCAAGGCGGCCGCCCTGCAGGCCGATGGCGATGTAAAAGGCCTTGTAGCCCTGTTCCCGCAGCTGGGGAATGGTCACGTCCCTGCCCACCTCGACGCCGCAGCGGATCTCCACGCCCATCTGGCGCATCACGTCGATCTCGGCGTCGATGACATCCTTTTCCAGACGGAAGGAGGGGATGCCGTTGGTCAGCATGCCGCCGGGACGGGATTCCTTTTCAAATACGGTGACGTCATAGCCCCGGGTGCGGAGATAATAGGCGCAGGACAGTCCGGCCGGGCCGGCGCCGATGACGGCCATCTTATAGTCCTTGCCCCACATGCCGCCGTCGTCTTTTTCGCACACGGGGACAAAGCGCTTGTCCTGATGGAGCTCCTGGGCGGCGATGAACTTTTTGATCTCATCGATGGCGATGGGATCGTCCACCGTGCCGCGGGTGCAGGCGTCCTCACACCGACGGTTGCAGATGGCGCCGCACACCGCCGGGAAGGGATTGTCCTGCTTGATGAGCTTGAGGGCATCCAGATAGCGACCCTCGGCGGCCATCTTGACATAGCCCTGTACCGCCAGATGGGCGGGACATGCGGTTTTGCAGGGGGAGGTGCCGGTGTCGTAACAGTTGATCTTGGCGTCCTCACGGTAGTGGATGTTCCAGTTGTCCTCGGTCCATTTGGCGGCGTCGGGCAGCTTGGTGACGGGATACTCCATCTCGCCGTGCTTGGTGCACAGCTTTTGACCCAGCTTTGCGGCGCCCACGGGACATACCTCCACGCACTTGCCGCAGGCCACGCACTTGGTTTTGTCCACATGGGCGCGGTAGGCGGAGGCCGACATATTGGGGGTGTTGTACAGCTGGCTGGTGCGCAGAGCGTTGCACACGCCGGCGGCGCAGTTGCAGATGGCGACGATCTTTTCCTCGCCGTCGATGTTGGTCACCTGATGGACAAAGCCATGGCGCTCGGCGCGCTCCAGGATCTCCAGCGCTTCCTCATAGGTGATGTAGCGTCCCATGCCGCGGTCCACGCAGTACTCCGCCATATCGCCCATGCCCATGCAAAACTCGCCGTTGATCTGGCCGGAGCCCTCGCCGCGCATGGTCTGCTGCTTGCGGCAGGTGCACTGACCCACGGAGTATTTGTCGTATTTGCTCAGCCAGTGGGAAATATGCTCCACGCTGGCACTCTTGTTTTCGTGCTCGATGGCCTTTTCCACCGGGATGACGTGCATGCCCACGCCCGCCCCTCCGGGAGGCACCATGGGCGTGACGCCCTCCAGCGGCATCTGGGTCATCAGGTTGAAGAAGGTGGCCAGATTGGGATGCTGGGCGGTGAGCTCATCGTTCATCATCATAAACTCGGCCGAGCCGGGGACGAAGATGGGCACGTTGTACTGCTTGCGCTTTTCGGGGTTCTCCCGGTTCATCTCCAGCACGCCCACCCAGCACAGGTGGTCGATCATCTTCTGCGCCTCTTCCAGCGTCATGTTGTTGCGCTGGGCGATCTCTTCCGGAGTGTAGGCAACCCGGGTCTTTTTAAAGCTGAGAAGGAACTTGGCCTCCTCCTTGGTGAGCACCTCGTCCAGCGCCCAGTATTCGGGGTCGTCGGTCTTCATGCTGCGGGTGTATTTGACCAGATAGCGGTCGGTGATCATGGTGCCCAACTGAAGGATCAGCTTTTCCTTTTCCTTGTCGGGCGCCCTGTAGCCGGGATCCTGAACAAAATCCCGCTCGTTTACCATGCGGTTTTTTCTGGGCTTCATGCCTGTTTCCTCCATTCGTCCAGAGCTTCGTGCAGCCAGTTTTCCAGTGTTTCCATATTGTCGCCCGTTTTTGCAGAAACGGGAAAGATCTTTGCCTCGGGGTTGAGCCTGCGGATCCGTTCGATGCAGCGCTCCATGTCAAAGGGGAAATAGCCGAGGGCGTCGGTTTTTGTGATGACCACGGCGTCGCTCTTCTGGAACATCAGCGGGTATTTCAGCGGCTTGTCGTCCCCCTCGGGAACAGACAGCAGCATGATGTTTTTTCCCGCGCCGGTGTCGTATTCCGCGGGACAGATCAGGTTGCCCACGTTTTCCAGAAACAGAAGGTCGCAGTCCCCTGCCCCCAGCTCGTTCACGGCGGCGGCCGTCATGCCGGCGTCCATATGGCACATGCCGTCGGTGTGCACCTGAATCGCCTTTGCGCCCAGCGCGGCGATGCGCTCGGCATCCACGCTGGAGGCGAGGTCGGCCTCCAGCACCCCCACCTTCAGGGGAGCGATATCCCGGATGATCCGGCTGAGCAGGGTGGTTTTGCCCGATCCGGCGGCGCTCATCACATTGACCAGCAGCACGCCCTGCGCCTTCAGCTGTTCCCGCAGCGCCTGAGCGTCCGCATCATTGGACGCGGTGACGGTGGCGCCAAGCTCGATGATCTTCATTGTGCACGCACCTCCTCGATCTTTTCGGTCAGCCACGCAAACAGCGGGGCAAAGCTTTCGGGATCCTTTGCCGTGGTGGGGAAAATCTGCATCTTTGGGTTAAGCGCCCGCACCCGCGCGGTCAGCGCGTCCAGATCAAAGTCAAACACGGGAGCCGCATCCATCTTTGTCACGGCCAGCACGTCGGAAACGGTGAACATCAGCGGATACTTCAGCGGCTTGTCGTCCCCCTCGGGAACGGACAGCAGCATGAGCCGCAGATCGGCGCCCACGTCAAACTCGGCGGGGCAGACAAGATTTCCAATATTTTCCAAAATTACCACGTCCAGACCGTCCAACCCCAGCCGTTCCATGCCCCGGCGGGTCATGTCGGCATCCATATGGCACAGGCCACCGGTGTGAAGCTGAATGACTTTCGCCCCCGCTTCAGACACGGTTTTTGCGTCCACATCCGAGTCCACATCGGCCTCCATGACGCCGATGCGGTAGCGCTTGCCCAGCGCGGCGATGAGTTGGAGCAGCAAGGTGGTTTTTCCCGCTCCCGGCGAGCCCATCAGGTTGATGAGAAAGCAGCCCCGCTCCTGCAGGGACGCCCGATTCTGCCGGGCGGCAAGGTCGTTGTCGGCCAAGACCTGCTCTTTGGTCTCAAAGATCTCATAATTCATGGCGTGTCCTCCTTTTGCAGAGAAAGGCGCATGCGGAAGATCCGTCTGCCGTCTTCCATGCCTTCAAAAAAAAAAGTCGCGGTCTTCCCTTCCGCCGCCGATCTCCAGCGCGTCCCCCATCTTGGCTTCGCCGCAGTATTCCACGTCGACGGCGGCAACGGGCAGCGCCGTCGCCTCCCGAGGCATCAGATCCATCACCAGATCGGTGTAGCGGGCGTTGTTCATATGGCCGTTGAGGTCGGTGGCGCTGTAGGAAACGGTGCACCAACCCACCGAATGGGTGGGCATGGAGCGAGGCGCCCGGGGAAAGGGCGGCTGCCCCGCCATAGGCGTGCCGGGGACAAAAACCCCCACCTCCTGAGGCGAGACGGTCTCCCGGGTCTGCTCGTCCATCAGCACCCACAGGGCGCTGCCCTGCAGAAGGAGATTGCCCCTCTCGTCGGTCATCCGATAATACCGGGGAAACAGCAGATGCATCATCTGCCCCGGCCAGCTCTCCAGCGTCACGCGCTCGTCATACTCCGGCAGGCGGGTGATGCGCAGATTTTGCAGGGTGAGCACCCACAGGATGCCTCTGTCCAGCGTCTTGTCCCGTCCGGCGCCCAAGGCCTCGGTGTGGGCGATGGAGGCCTCCTGCAGCATGGTGAACAGCGTGGACAGCCGCAGGCGGCGGCTGACGTCCACATCGCTGGCGAGAAGCTTGCGCTCTGTCCGATAGATCTCCATGTTATTTCTGCATCGCCTTTTCGATGGCGTCGGCCACGTCGCCCATGGTTTGCAGCTTTGCCCACTTGCGATGGGGGATCTGAACGCCCAGATCGCTCTCCAGCCGGCAGATGATGAGGATCAAGCCCATCGAGTCGATGGCGGTGTCGGTGTTGATGACCGAATCTTCGTTGAGCTCCACGTTTTCCATGTCTGGAAAGCTCTCCACCACGGTCTGGCGGATCTTTTCGATGATCTCAGCTCTTGTCATAGATAGCACTGACCTCCCAGCGTTTGATTTTTCCCGTGGCCGTCCGCGGAAGCGGCGACGGAGTAAACACGATATGTCGGATCTGCTGTCCCCGGGGCAGGGTCGCCATCACGGGAGCAAGCGCTTCTTTTACGGCGGGGCGCTCGGCCTCCTCGCCCCGGATCACCAGAGCGGGTGCGCCGCCCCGCAGGATGACGGCCAGATCCTGCTGACCGAGAGCGGCATAGATTGCGGCCTCATATTCGGGCAAAAAGATCTTTGTACCGTCGGTCAGCACAAGGATCTCCTTTTTCCGTCCGGTGACGTGGAGCAGACCGTTTTCGTCCAGATATCCCAGATCGCCGGAGTGAAGCACCCCCTCCCGCAAAACGGCGGCGGTGTCCTCCTCCCGGTGATAATAGCCCTGCATCATACAGTCAGGCGCCTCGATGAGGATTTCACCGTCAGAGGCGATGGTGATCCTGTCCCCTTCGCACACCGTCATGGCATAGGGATCGTCCCCCAGACTGAGAGCCACCCCCGAGCTGGTCTCGGTGAGGCCATAGCCAAAGGAGATCTGCTTGCCGGTGGCCTTGGCGGCGTCGATGAGAGGCTTGGGACAGTCCCCCGCGCCGATGAGAATGAGGCGAAGCTCGTCGTTGAGCACGCGGTATTTCAGCGTAAAGTCCAGCAGCGCGGGCACCATGGCCACGGCGGTGGGCCTGTAATAGGCAAAATCGTCGGCATAATGCCGTGCGCCCCGACCCAGCGCCACACAGGCGCCCCGGGAAAAGGCCCACAGCAGGCCGCACACAAATCCAAATACATGGTGGATGGGCAGCATGCAAAGCAGCACGTCGCTCCTCTCCAGCGGGAGCAGGCCGTTGCCGCAGCGGGCGCTGGCCGCCAGACTGTCCGCCGTGAGCACGACCGCCTTGGAGCGTCCGGTGGTGCCGGAGGTAAAAAAGAGGATCTTCCCCGCCCCGTCCCGCACCGTGCCCGGCGGGCTCAGGCTGTCGCGCAGCTCGTCGCACAGCTCGTCGTCGGTGCCGACCAGGCTGTCGGCCTGCACAAGGGCAAGCTGCTCCCGCAGCACCTGTTCCGGCTGGGCAGCGTCCAGCAGCGCCACCTGACGGTTTGCCAGAATGGCGCCGAACAGGCGGGGCACCAATCGGGCGCCCCCGTCGTCCACAAGAAAGGCAACGCAGGTGTGGGGCGCGGGCTGGCCGTCGGAGGTTTGATCAAACGAACGGGCATATTCCAGACAGCGGGCGAAAAACGCGCTGTAGCTCAGCGATCCAGCGCCGTTCTCCCCCTCGAACAAAACAGCCGGACGATCCTCAACAGAGGGCGCGCTCCAGCGCTCCAGCATGCGGAAAAAGGCGTTGCTTTGTGTCATATCCTCACCTCTTGAAAGAAGTATAGCATTTTTCAGACAAATTGAACAGCGTTTTTTCGTGAAAAACTGCTATTTTTTTCATTTTCTTGAAAAAAATCGTGCATTTTGCCTGTAGCCGGTGTATACTGTTTATATCTGGAATAATAATATAAATTTTTTGTTTTCAGGAGGACGCAACATGGACAAGAACATCCGCATCTGCATCGTCGGCGGCGGCCCTGCCGGTCTCTCCGCGGGCATGTATCTGGAGAAAAAAGGCTATGAGAACTACACCATTCTGGAACGTCTGGATCGGGTAGGCGG
>CADBTM010000181.1 GCA_902797555.1 Oscillospiraceae bacterium | reverse complement strand
TGTCAAAAAGAACGGGTCAGATTTGGTAATAATGACTAATAATGACCTGGACTGCAATGGGGCACACGAAGGAGGATTATCCGGTGAAGCGCTATCCCGTCGTCGATTTTCATACCCATGTTCTTCCGAAGATGGATGATGGAAGCCGTTCTGCGGAGATGTCGCTGGAAATGCTCCGTCGGATGAAGGATTCCGGCACCGATATCGTGGTGGCCACCTCCCATTATTACGGCCAGAAGGAGAGTCTGGAGAGCTTTCTGCATCGCCGCGGCGCTTCGCTGAGCCGTCTGCGGGAAGAGCTGGACGACACCTATCCCGTGGTCATTCCCGGCGCGGAGGTTGCGTTTCACTTCGGGATCGAAAAGCAAAAGGATCTGGATCAGGCCTGCATCGAGGGCACACGGACACTTCTTCTGGAGATGCCCTTTGCCCCCTGGTCGGATTACGAGCTCAACGCCGTGGCCTCTCTGTGCTACGATAAAAAGCTGACTGTGGTTCTGGCGCATTATGAGCGCTTCGTCGGCTTTCAAAAGGGAAATGACATGCTGGAGCGCATTTTAAAGCTCCCGGTGTTCGTTCAGATCAATGCGGAATCGCTGCTCCCGTTTTTCGGAAGCAAGCCGTGGATCCGCATGTTCGACGAGCATCGCGCCCACCTGCTCGGCAGTGACAGTCACAATCTGACGAGCCGCGCACCCAACCTGGACAAGGCCAGAGCCGTCTTGCGGAAAAAGCTTGGGGATGACGCGCTGGATCGGATCGATTCCTGTGCACTCAAGCTTATCGGCGCAGAGGTGGACGCATAACGAAAGGAGACACCATGATTGGAAAGCGCATCTTTGCCCTGCTGATGGCGGGCATTCTGCTGCTGTCTCTGGTCTCTTGCGGCAATACAAAACAGCCTGCCCAAACGGGCGATCCTGCCGTGCCGCAAAACAGCACCCCCACTGAGACGCAGCAGGGAGATATCACAACTCCCGCAACCACACCTTCGGACAATACGCAGACCGGAGAGGCCCAGCCTGCCGCCCCCGATGCACCTCCTGCAAACGACCCGATCACCGCACCGGGCATCGGCGGGGAAGAGGGCGGCACGACCGATCCCAGCCAGACCGGCGGGGAGACTGCGGCACCCACCGATCCTTCCGTTCCGGATGAAAACACTCCCTCCACGGATGAGCCCGGCGGACAGACGGTAGAGGATATCCTTGCCGCAAAAAACGGCGACGGCTATCAGATCGTGGTGGACGGCATCACCTACACCCGGAGAAGCGATGTTTCCGCATATCTGGTCATCGGTGTGGACAAGGCCGGAACGGTCAATTCCGGCGACCTGATCGGCGGTCAGTGCGATGTCCTTATGGTGTTGGCTGTGGACAGCGGCGCGAAAAAGTTTACAATGCTTCAGCTCCACCGGGATTCCATGGTGGATGTGGATATCATCGATTACACCGGCGGGCAGACCGGCGTCTCCAAAAAGCAGCAGATCTGCTTTGCCCATACGTATGGCAACGGCGACGCAAAAAGCTGTGAAAACACCGTTCGTGCGGTATCCCGCCTGCTGTACGGGCTGAAGATCGACGGATACGTTTCCCTCAATTATGGTGCGGTCACGCCCATGAACGACGCTGTGGGCGGCGTCACGGTCAAGATCGAGGATGATATGACCAATGTGGATCCCGCCTTTGTCAAAGGCGAATCCGTGCTTCTGACCGGAGACCAGGCGCTTAAGTTTGTGCGCGCCCGCATGAGCGTGGGCGACGGCACCAACACCAGCCGTATGCGCCGTCAGCGCACCTATCTCAGCGCGCTGGCCGCCAAGCTCCGTCAGGAGATCAAGGGCAACTCTGCCATCATCAACGATGTGTACAATGCAGCTACGCCGTATATGGTTTCCGATATGAGCGCCGGCTCAATCACCAATATGGGCACCAAGTGCCTGTCCTATGCGGATGGCGGGATCGTCACTCCCAAGGGCGAGTCCAAGACGGTTCGTTACGCCAACGGCAACAATTATGTAGAGCACTATGTGGATGAAGCGGATCTGCAGCGGATCCTGATCAACCTGTTCTATACGAAATAAACGACGATTTGGAGACAGAAGAATGGACGAAAACAGAAAACGCCCCGGGGCTGAGGAAGAGATCACCATCGATCTGGCAGAGCTTTTCTTCCTGTTCCGTAAAAAGCTGAGTCACATTATTCTATTTGCATTGATCGGCGCGATCCTTGCCGGTGCGGTGACCTATTTCGGTATTACTCCGAAATACACCTCTACCGCGAAGATTTACATTGTTTCGGCTTCCAGCGACAGTGTGATCAACCTTTCCGACCTGCAGCTGGGCACCAATCTGACCACCGACTATAAGGAACTGATGCTGGTGCGCCCCATGCTGGAGAGCGTGATCCGCAACCTGAACCTGCAGGGCATGACCACCAACGCACTGAAAAAGATGATCTCGATCAACAATACCAGCGGGTCCCGCGTGCTCAATATCACGGTGACCAGCACCGATCCGCAGATGTCGGCGGATATCGCCAACGAGCTTGCTCGACTTTCCACCGAGTGGCTGCCCAGCGTGATGGCCATTCGCGAGCCCAATATCGCAGAAAATGCGATTGCTCCCACGGCACGGTCCAGCCCCAGCTATTCCAGAAACGTCGTCATCGGTGCGCTGGCTGTGGCCGCGCTGTATATGGCGCTGTGCGTGATCCGGTATTTGTATAACGACACCATTACCTCCTCTGAGCAGATGGAGAAGTATTTCGGCATCGTTCCTCTGACTGCCATTCCCGAGGAGCGGGAGGCCAATGATGGGATCGGCAAGGCTGAGGAAAAGGGCCTTGTCGCGCAAGTGAAGAAACTGGTGAAGAAGTGGTGGGCACGTCGATGAGAGTTCTGACACTGAAAAACATGGGCACACTGCCCTACGGCGCGGAAGAGGCGCTGAACCGCCTGCGCGTCAACTTTGGCTTTTGCGGAAAAGATTATAAAAAAGTCGTTATCACCAGCAGCACTCCTGACGAGGGAAAAAGCTTTGTAGCAGCGCAGCTTTGGCGTATGCTGGCCGAGGCAGGCAACAAGGTCATTCTGGTCGACGCCGACCTGCGCAAATCGGTCATCCGCAATCGATATGAGATCAGCGGTGAGGACGAGCAGGGCACGCGGTACGGTCTGGCCTATTATCTGGCCGGTCAGGCCGAGCTGGAGGAGACCATCTACGCCACCAACATTGAAAACGGGTTTATGGTTCCCACCTTCCAGACGGTCTCAAATCCCGCGATCCTCTTGCAAAATGATCGGTTTTCTGTTATGCTGGATCAGTTGGCAAAGGTGTTTGATTATGTTTTGGTGGATACGCCGCCGCTGTCCAACGTTTCCGACGGCGAGCTGATCGCCTCTCTGTGCGACGGCGCGCTGCTGGTTATCCGCAGCGGCGTCACGCCCCGCAGTCTTGTGGCCAATTCCATCAAGCAGCTGGAGCATGCAAACTGCAAGCTGATGGGCACCGTGCTCAACCGCGTGCAAAAGGAGCAGAGCACCTATTATACCAAGTATTCCAAATACGGCTATGGATATGGATATGGCTATGGGTACGGATATGGAAACGATGGGGAAGAGAAGAAGCTGTCCCGGCGCAAGGGACATTCCTCTCACGGCTCCAAATCCGGCAAGGCATCCAAACCCGGCAAGGCATCCAAACCCGCAGAGACTTCCGAATCCGAGAATCCGGAAACCTCTGCAAAAGAATGATTATGTCATAACCATGTTTGCTACAGTGCGCAAGTAGCAACCATGTTATGAAATATAACATGTTCACGCAAAGCGTGAAGAAAAGGAGGAGACTCTCATGAAGAGAATCTTAGCAATTTCCTTGGTCATCGCGATGGTTTTCGCGATGACGACCACTGTTTTTGCTGCGAATAGCGGCAGCTCCAGCGGATCTTCCACCGGCACCGGCGGCTCCGGCTCTGGCACCACCCAGCCCGTTGGCGATGTGACTGTTCGTCAGGTCCTTTCTGACGGTACCATCGTCGAGACCACCACTCATCCCGATGGCACCGTGACCGTTGTCACCACCACCGTGGAAGAGACCACCAACGAAGAAGGCACCAAGGCTACTGTTACCACCGTTACCACCGTTGAGAAGGACAAGGACGGCAACGTCGTGTCTACCGCCGTTGATAAGCGGATCGTCATCGTCATCTCTGACGAGGACGCTGCTGACGGCAAGTCTCTGGCTCCTGTCGAGGTCGAAGAGGATGAGAATGTCGTTATCGAGATCATCTGCAATTACCCCGTCGAAGTTACTCTGCCCGTGAAGGATGCCGACAACGGCACCGTCGTGGAGAATGAGGATGGCACCGTCAAGAATGACTGCTATGTCAACGAGCAGGGTGTTGTTTTCGATATCGAAGGCAATGCGCAGGTCAAGGTTATCGACAACACCAAGAAGTTTGATGACGTTTCCGGTTGGGCTACCGAGGCTATCAAGTTTGTCGCTGCCCGCGAGCTGTTCGTCGGCACTGGCGACGGCCAGTTCTCTCCCAACATGACTGTCACTCGTGCCATGGTCTGGACCGTTCTGGCTCGTCTGTCCGGCGCTGATCTGGACACCACCGGCGCCAAC
>CADBTM010000180.1 GCA_902797555.1 Oscillospiraceae bacterium | reverse complement strand
GTGTTGTTTAATTTACAAAGTGCTTTTCGCGCCCTCTCATCGACCGGGTTTTGCCCCGCTCTCTCGAGCGCTTTTCTAGAATACCACAGACATTTCCGTTTGTCAACAACTTTTTTCGGATTTTTTCAAGATTTTTTCGCTTTTGGTAATTTTGCTCGGTTTTATGCCCACTTTACCCCGTTTCGGAAGCAAATTCCCTATGGAATTCGACATTTTCTTACAAAAGCGCGGCGATATCCTACCGCCGCGCCCGAAAAAACTGTTTGGAAGCCGGTTTTGATGCCGGTTATTCTTTTTCTTCCAGCCTCCGCCGGATATATTCCGCAGCGTCGTCCCGATCGATGCCCAGGGCGGCGGCAAGCTCGCCGTGAAGCATCTCCTCCGCCCGCTTGCGATAGCGCTCGTCCACCTGTCCCGTCCGCTTGCCGGCGGCCTGCGCCTCCTGCTGCTTGAGATAGATGGTCTTGATGAGCTGGACCAGATCGCCGCAGTCCCGGCTCTGGAGCATCTGCTGATACTGCTCGCCCAGCATCCGGGCGCCGTGACCGGCGCACGAGACCTCCTCGATGCGGGGGATGGAGCGGATGAGGGCCTCGGCCTCCTCCCTGGTGAGGATCGGGCGGATGAGCACCTTGCCGTCCACGGGGGCAAAGACCGTGCCTGTGCGGTAAAGAGGCGCAAGGGTATAGTATTCTTTGTCGCTCTTGATGTCCGAGAGGGGCAGCTTGCCCACGGCCTCGACCCGGCAGACGCCCTCGCTGCCATACACAACCAGATCTCCTATCCTGAACATTGCAAGCTCCTTTCCCGCCGCCTTTCCTTTATTTTTTCATTATAGCACATTTTTTCATGGAATGTAAGAAAAATTTTTTCGTGAAAATACCTTATAACGAAAAAAGAGCGGTTTCCCGCTCTTTGGTCTTTTCAGTATCCCCGTATTTCCAGCGTTTCGTCATCGCCCTCCGCCTTGGTCACCTTGCGGATCTGGAGAAAATAGGAGCGATCCGGGCTGACCTCCACGGCCACCCGATCCCCTTCCCGATGGCCCAGCAGCGCCTTGCCCATGGGGGAATCCTTGCTGACGATGCCGTGCATGGCGTCCTGCCGCAGAGCGGTAGACACCCGGACGGTCTGGGTGCGGTCGAGATTTTCCATATAGATCTCCACCGTGTCGAACAGGCCGATGCCCTCGGTCTGCTCCACCGAGATCACCTTTGCCGTTTTGATCATCCGCTCCAGATAGCGGATGCGGCTGTCGTTGCGGTTTTTCTCCCGCTTGGCCGCCTTATATTCAAAGTTTTCGCTGAGATCGCCCCATTCCCGGGCAGTTTTCACATCTTCGATCAGCTTGGGTCGGAGCACGGTCACGCGGTAGTCGATCTCCTCCCGCATCTTTTTGATGTCCACTTCGGTGAGCTCGTCGTACATAGTTCCTCCTCAGCCGCCGTATACGCCCAGGATCAGCCGCTGATCGTTCATCATGTTGGAGGCGTTGGGCGCGCCGGTGGTGACACAGATATAGTGCTTGCCGCTTTCGCCGGTGGCATAGGTGACGATGCAGTTTCTGGCCTGCCAGATATAGCCGCTCTTGCAGGCGCTGATGGTGTTGTGCTCCGGCTGTTTTTCGATAAACCACTGGAGATACTTATTATAGAATAAAATGCCCTCGTCCCCGTCGGTGGCCTCCCGGGCGGTAAAGCGGACGGTGGACAGGACCTGGGCGCAGGTCTCGTTTTGCATGGCCGCCAGCATGATGGCCGCCATATCCCGGGCAGTAACGGTGTTGTCGTCGGCATACATGCCGCTGGTGTTGGCAAAATGGGTGCCCTCGGAAAGCCCCAGCTCCCTGGCCTTTTGGTTCATCCGCTGGACAAAGGCGGCCACGTCGCCGTCGGCGACAACGCCCAGCGCCTCGGCGGCATCGCCGGCCGAGCGCAGGATCGCGCCGTAAAGCAGCGTCCGGGGCGTGGTGGCCTCGTCCGAGCGCAGGCCGGAGGTGGTGGCACCCTGCCGGTACAGGCGGTCGATGATCTCGATGGGGATAAAGGTCTCCTTGTCCAGATCGTCGATGGCCTCCACCGCCGCCAAAAGGGTCATCACCTTGGTCATGGACGCGGGATACACGGTGGCGTCGCAATTTTTTGCGGCGATAACGGTGTTCTCGTCGGCGTCGATGAGGATGGCGGTCTCGCTGTGGATCTCGTCGCCGATCTGCAGCACCATCTCCCCGTCCTTTGCGGGGCCGGCGGGGAGCGAGGCCTCGGGAGGGGTCTCGTTGCCGGGCTCGTCGGCAAAGATCAGCGGGTTCTGTGCCGCGCCGGAGGAGATATACTCCATGGTGGGCAGCGGCGCATTCCTGCGGCTGCGGATCAGCCGCACCGCGCCGAGGGCGCCCAACGCCACCACGGCCGTCAGACCCACCGCGCCCAAGGCGAGGATGGCATGGCGAAGCATGGATTTTTTGCGGCGGTTTCTCTGCCGCTCGTTCATGTCCTTCCAGCGTTTCATGGCCGCCCTCCTTCCCAGTTTATCTTATTATAAGCCGTTGCCGGCCGGAAAAAAAGCTCTTGGGGGAATTTTTAAGGTTTTTTCACAATTCCCCCAAGATATAGATTTTCCGGAATAGATGTTGTGGAATATATATTATATAATAAGGTGTAAAAACGCCCTTGAAAAAGGGCATTTTTTCTTGGTTTTACCGCGTCTTGCCGCGGCGCTCCAGGCGCTGCAGCCCCTCGGAGATCCGCTTGCGGGTTTGCTCGGTGCCCTTTTTGCCGGTGAGGACGGTGGACAGATAGGTGGGCGTATAGCCGCACTCCTGTGCCAGCGCCTTGCCGGTGATCTTGCCGGCCTTCATGCGGGAGGCGACGTCCTCCAGCCAATCCACAGGCTCGGCCTCCTTTTGCCCCGCCTCCAGATAGGCCAGCAGCAGGGCGTAGGTGTTGCGCAGGCCGTCGATGTGGGTGCGCTCATAGCCGTGGCTGTTGGCGGTGCCGGGGCCGATG
>CADBTM010000179.1 GCA_902797555.1 Oscillospiraceae bacterium | reverse complement strand
TTTCACATCCGGCCGGATTCTGTGATCCTCCTCATCAGCACCGAGGGCGACACCGATCCGGAGGGCTATCGCAGGATCGTGGGATAAGTGCTCTGCCCGATTCCGCAAGCTGAATATTGGGGAAACAAAAAGACCTCTCCGCAAGGAGGGGTCTTTTTTTATGCTTTGATCTGTTATTCGATCCGCCAGGTGACGGTAACGGTGTCCTCCACCGAAATATCGTCGGGCTGGATGTCGGGGGCGTACATGGCACCGGCGGCCATATCCATCTCCTCTGCCTTCATCATCCGGTTCATGGGACGCGCCACAAAGTCGATCTGGGCGCGGGAATAGTCGATGGTCTCGATCTCCCCCAGCTCCACTCCCGCGGCGCGGGCGAGAACGGACGCCTTTTCCGCGGCGTCGGTCACCGCCTTGCTCAGCAGCGCATTTTTGGCCGCCTCGGTGTCCTTGACGGTGTAGGAAAGGCCGATCTCCGGCGAAACGCCGCTGCCTGCCAGCGCACGCAGCACCTTGTCCAGCCGGTCATTGTCCGAGGGGAACGACACCCGAAGGGCGTGCTGGAAGCGATACCCCACAAAACGCTGTTTGTAAACGCCCTCCTCCTGATAGCCCTCATATTCGGCGTCCACGTGGAAATTGACGGTTTTCAGATCCTCCCGGGCAAAGCCGAAGGGTTCGAGTGCGGATTTGAGGCGGTCGGTGTCCTCCGCCGAGCGGCGCAGCGCCCCGCCGTAGTCGGGACAAAGGTCACTGAGGTTGATCCCGATCTGGGTGGTGTCGGGACGCAGACGAAGCAGCCCCTTTCCCGTGACGCGAATCATTCGATGCTCTGACATACCATGCTCCTCTCCCTTCCATATCGTTTGACATCAGTATACCACAGATGTCAAGAGGCTGCCGAAAAAAAGTCGTCCCGGGGCTTGACAAATATATCGGAAGCCGATATAATAGTCTCACGATATATCGGAAGTCGATATAATAGGAGGTGCGGACATTGAACGAGATCGGCGCGCTGACTGAGGCCACCTTTTACATTTTGCTTTCCCTTTACCGTCCCCAGCACGGCTATGGCATCATGCAGCAGGCGGAGGCTCTTTCGGGCGGACGGGTGCGTCTGGCGGCGGGGACGCTGTACGGGGCGCTCAATTCCCTGATGGAAAAGCAATGGATCGTCCAGCTCTCCCCCGAGCCGGGGAGCAGGCGAAAGGATTATCAGCTCACACCGCTGGGGCTGAAGGTGCTTTTGCAGGAGATGGATCGTCTGAAGGAACTGGTGAAAAACGGAGAAGCAATTTTGGGAGGGGAAAAACATGAATGACCGGAAAACAGTTTACAAGTGGTTTTGGATCTGGGATTTTGAAAAGGAAGAGCGGTGGCTCAATCAGATGGCCATGGAGGGCTGGGTGCTGGAACAGGTAGGCTTTTGCCGCTACACCTTTGTCCCCTGCCAGCCGGGAGAATACATCCTTCGTCTGGAGATGCACGAGCACGACGAGGGGTATCTCCGCTTTATGGAGGAGACCGGCGCGGAATATGTGGGACGGATGGTGCAGTGGATCTATTTCCGCAGGCCCAGCGAATACGGTCCCTTTGACATCTTCTCCGATCTGGATTCCCGCATCGCCCATCTTTCCCGCATCGGGACGGTTCTCTTCGCCCTCGGCATGATGAATCTGACGATCGGCATTGTCAACTCGACAAACGCCTCCCATATGGGCTGGATCAACCTGCTGTGCGCCACGCTGCTGATGTACGCTCTGGGACGCATCCACGGCAAAAAGGAAGCGCTGGAGCGGGAACGACAGCTCCACGAATAAAAAAAGAAGACAGGCGTGACCACAACGGTCACGCCTGTTTTGTCTTTTGGATTTTGTGGGGCAAAATCCGATGCTCGTTATAACTACGGACAATAATAGAAGACCTATTCGACAAACAGGAATTTATTCAGCCGTTATTACATGCCAAATGATGGGGCTCGAAAATCCACACGACTCGTAAAGAGCAAAAGGATTTGATGAATTA
>CADBTM010000178.1 GCA_902797555.1 Oscillospiraceae bacterium | reverse complement strand
CGATGCGGTTGGTGTCGCTCATCACCCGGGACAGCAGATAGCCCACCGGGGTGACGTTGTAAAAGGAAAAGCTGAGGGTCTGCAGGTGGTGGAAGAGGGACTTGCGCATATCCCGTCCCAGATTCATTTCGATGTACATGCTCTGGCGACAAAAGGCCACCACGCTGAGCATCTGCACGATCAGAACGACAAAATAGACGATGGCATAGGGCCACAGGCCGGTGAGGGTGTTCTTTTCAATAAAATTGGCGATGGCATAGCGCTGGAGCAGGGGCAGGATGACGTCGATCAGTCCGCACACCCCGTTGAACACCAGCATGCCCACAAAGGCGGCCTTGTAATTGCGCAGGAAGGGCGCCAGCCGCTTCCAGATCTTCCAGTCAAAGGCCTGCTGATAATCCTGTTCGTCAAAGGCCGGCATTATTGCTCGCCTCCTTCCATGATCAGCGCGCGGTCGTCGGCGCGCATCTGAATGTCGTAGATGTCCCGGTAGATGCCCGGGCGGGAGATCAGCTCCTGATGGGTGCCGATATCGGCCACCCGCCCGCCGTCCAGCACCAGAATGCGGTCGGCCTGCATCAGGGTGGTAAGACGGTGGGAGATCAGGATGACGGTGGCCTTTTCCAGCTCGGAGCGCAGGGCGGCGCGGATCTTGGCGTCGGTCTCGGCGTCCACGGCGGAAAGGGAGTCGTCAAAGATCATGATAGGCGCCCGCTGCAGCAGCATCCGGGCGATGGCCACACGCTGCTTTTGTCCGCCCGAGAGGGTGACGCCCCGCTCGCCCACCACGGTGTCGTAGCCGTCGGGGAAGGCGGTGATGGCCTCGTCCACACAGGCGATGGCGGCGGCGCGGCGCATTTCCTCGTCGGTGGCCTCCGGACGGACGGCCTTGATGTTTTCCCCGATGGTCTGGGAAAAGAGGAAGGGCTCCTGCAGCACCAGACCGATCTGGCGGCGGAGAGAGGCGCGGCCGGTATTGCGCACGTCCTGCCCGCCGATGGTCACCGTGCCCTTTTCGGGGACGACGTCGTACAGCCGATCCAGCAAGTGGACCAGCGTGCTCTTGCCCGAGCCGGTGCCCCCCAGAATGGCGAAGGTCTCGCCCTCCCGGATGGTGAAGGACACGTCCTTCAGCACCTCCTGCCCCTCATAGCCGAAGGTGACGTGGTCAAAGACGATGTCGCCGGTTTTTGCGGGG
The DNA here is from genome assembly GCA_902797555.1 of Oscillospiraceae bacterium. GTDB lineage: Bacteria > Bacillota > Clostridia > Oscillospirales > Butyricicoccaceae > UBA4644. Next base: position 4,177 of record CADBTM010000178.1, on the reverse strand, counting down.
AGGGAGTCGGGGGCGTCGGTCTCTTCCTCCGACAGGAGGATATAGCCCACGCGATCCACCGAGACGCCCGCCTTGCTCATTTCGGAGAGCACGCGCCCCAGCGCGCGCACCGGCCAGCTCAGCCCCTCGTTATAGCTGAGGAAGGCCAGAAAGGCGCCCAGGGTCATGCGGCCGTTGACCGCCTCGATGACGCCGGCGATAAGGATGACCATCACCTGCAGGCTGGTGAGCAGCGTGCCCGACGCCCAATAGACCGAGAGCAGCTTGCCCAGACGGATCCACAGGGAGGAGAAGCGCTGGTTCCGCTCGTTGAACTTGTCCTCCTCATATTTTTCCCGGCCAAAGGCCCGCACCACCCGGACGCCGGTGAGGTTTTCCTGAGCGCAGGTGGTCAGCTCGCCCTCGGCCTCGTCGGCCACCTGAAAGCGGCTGGAGATCTTTTTATAAAAGACCCCCGAGCTGACCCCCACGATGGGGATGAACAACAGGGCGATGAGGGTGAGGTGCACGTTCATCCGCAGCATGATGGTGACGTACAGCACGATGAGAAACACCGTCCGCAGCACCTCGGTCATCTGGTTGCAGACGAAATTGCGGATCACGTCCACGTCGGAGGTGCAGCGCTGGATGATGTCACCGGTGGGATTTTGCTTGTGCCACGCAAAGGAGAGATGCTGGATGTGGCGGAACAGGTCGTCCCGCAGGGACTTGACAAAGCCCTCCGATCCGCGGGACAGGGTGACCCGCTGGAAAAAGCTGCACACGCCCCGCAGCACGGCCACCGCCAGCACGGATACAGCCGCCATCCACAGCGCCCGCAGCGGCTCGTCCTTGAGCGCCTCCCACCGCAGGGCGCGGAGCAGCCATCCCGCCAGCTGGGGCGCCTCCTCTCCCAGGATCGAATCCACCGTCAGGCGGATGATCTGGGGGGTGAGGGCGTTGAGCCCCATGCCCAGGCAGGCGAAGACCAGCGTCAGTATAAAAAATCCCCAGCAGCCCCGCAGATATCTGGCGATGAGCGCCGTCTTCTGCCCGCGGGACAGCTTGAACTTGGTTTCCATGGTTTCTTTCCCCCTAAAACGATTATCAACAAAAAATGCGTCCTCCAAGCGGAGAACGCACGCATCAAAAAGCCCTTATCCGCGGAAGCCGCGCAGGGTTTCCCAAGATGCTGGCGATCTCCCGCCGTTGTTTGCATTCCATAATCTGATCATCCTGCGCGCCTCCTTTCATAAAGTCGTTGTGTATTATCGTCACTATGCCATAGTATAGCGGCACGGGAAGAAATTGTCAAGAGGGGATTTTGCCGCGCACTCTTCTTGCCTTCCCCTTTGAGGATGCCCGGAGGGGAAGGTCACCTGCGGGGGACAACGCCCCATACCCGGCAGGGTGCACGTCCCCTCAGATCACCTTTGCCTCATAGCCCGCCTCGGTGACGGCCTTGACCAGCGCCTCGTCGGGCACGGGGAGGGCGGTCTCCACGGTGGCGGTGCCGCTTTGCAGATCGACCTCGGCGGTGACGCCGGGGATGGCGTTGAGGGCTTTCGTCACATGGGCGACGCAGTGCTTGCACATCATTCCGTCTACTTTCAGAGTCTTTTTCATGGGAAAATCCTCTCCTTTTTGTAATTTTAATTAAATATATTACTTTCTGTTATCGATTTCAGCGCGCTGCGCAGGATGTTCGCGCTCTTTTCCGCAGCGGCGCGCTCAAAGGAGGCATAGTCCTCGTGGGCGTCGCCGTCGGCCAGATCGGAGATGCAGCGGATGACGGCGAAGGGCGTCCGGTTTGCGGTGCACACCTGCGCCACGGCGGCGCTCTCCATGTCGGCGCACAGGGCGTGATAGTCCTCCCACAGGCGTTTCTTTTCCTCGGCGGACGAAACGAACAGGTCGCCGGTGGCGATGCAGCCCAGCTTGCATTCGGGCTCTGCCCGGAGGACGGCGCTCACCAGCCGGGGGTCGGCGAGAAAATAGCCGCCCATGGGCAAAAAGCCCCGCTTGACCTCCTCGCTCACGTCCCGATAGGTCAGCTCCCGGGCGCACACCACGTCCATATGGCCCACATCCGGCGCCACCGCGCCTGCGATGCCCGAGTGAAAGACCGCCTGAGGGGCATAGCGGCTGAGGATGGCCTGGGTGCACTGGGCGGCGCTCACCTTGCCCACGCTGCACACAGCGGCAACGGCGTCGCAGCCCTCCAGCGTGCCCAGAGTGCATTCCACCCCGGCAACCGTCTCCCGGGAAATATGTTCCATGGCCTGAAGGATGCGCTCCAGCTCGACCTCCATGGCGCAGATGACGGCGATCATCTTAAAACTCGTTTTGCTCCAGATAGTCAAAGACCACCTGAGAATGGAGGGCGCAGGCATAGATCATGCCGTCCTCGTTCACCCGGAAATGGGGGCCGTGGGCGGGATGGACGCACAGCTTTCCCCCGTCGCCAAAGCCGAAGTGGGCATAGCAGCCGGGGAGACCGTGTCCCATAAAGAAGGCGCCGAAGTCCTCGGTGCCCATGCCGGGCGTCTTTTCCATGACGATGTTTTCCTTGCCCACCAGAGCGATCATGCTTTTTTCCACAAGGGCTGTCATATCGTCGGTGTTGACCACGCCGGGATAGCTTTCGATGATGGTCACCTCGGCGCGGGCGCCCATGGCGGCGGCGATGCCCTCGGCGGTCTCCTTGACCAGCTTGCACATCTTCTGGCGCATTTCGGGGCCGAGGGTGCGGATGATGCCCTTGAGCTCGGCGGTCTCGGCGATGATATTGCCCGCGGTGCCCGCGTGGAAGGCGCCCACCGTCACCACGGCGGATTCGGTGGCGGGGATGCGGCGGGAGACCAGCGTCTGCAAAGCGCACACCATCTGGCAGCCCACGGCCACGGCGTCGATGCCGGTGGCGGGGAAGGCGCCGTGACAGCCCTTGCCGTACACCGTAATGCGGAAGGGGTTGGAGGCCGCATAGCTCTGGCCGTATTTCAGCAGATATTGTCCGGCGGGAGCGGAGGTGGAGCTGTGTCCGCCGAAAACGGCGTCCACATGGGGATTTTCCAGACAGCCGGCGTCCACCATTCTCTGGGCGCCGCCATTGCTCTCCTCATCGGGCTGGAAGAAAAACTTCACATTGCCCCGGAGCTCGTCCCGATGGGCGGACAGCAGCTTTGCCGCGCCCAGCAGGGCGGAGGTGTGGGTGTCGTGACCGCAGGCGTGCATGATGCCGGGATTCTGAGAGGAAAACTCCAGTCCGGTATCCTCCTGAATGGGCAGCGCGTCGATATCCGCCCGCAGGCCGATGGTCTTGCCCGGCTGACCGCCCCGGAGCAGGCCGAGCACGCCGGTGTCGGCGCAGGGCTGCGCCTCGATGCCCATGCTCTTCAGCTCCCGCAGGATGATTCCCTGCGTCCGGGTTTCGGTGCCGCCCAGCTCGGGGTGGGCGTGAATGTCCCGCCGGAGGGTGAGCATATATTCCTGTAAGGCCTTTGCCTCAGACAGGATCTCTTGTGCGTTGGGTCTTGCCATAGTGTTTCCTTCTTTCCTGAAAGTGATGCTTTGTTGCTTTCAGTTTACTATGAAAAAGCAAAAGAAGCAAGAGAAAAATAGAGGTTTCGCGCCTGTCCCCCACGGGGGATGGTTTTTATCGCAGGGGATGAAAAAAAGCCGTCCCGCGGGATGCGGGACGGGCTTTTTTCACGTTTGTTGTTTATTTGCGCTCCTGGTTAAAGGTCTTCTTGGCCTCTTCCCAGCCGGCCAGCAGGCTCTTGAAGCCGGCCTGCGCAACGTCCTTCAGCTCGACGCTGGCGTCCACGGCCACGACGGACAGCTTTTCAGCGGCGTCCTTGAGGGCGGACTTGGCGGCGGAAACCTTGGCGTTGATCTCGGCCTCTGCGGCAGCCTTCTTATCCTTGAGATCTTCCTTCACGTCCTCGACGGTGCGGGAAGCGTTCTCCTGAGGATACTTGATGGCGGCCTGCGCGGCAGCCAGACGGGCGATGGGCACACGGAAGGGAGAGCAGGACACATAGTCCAGACCCACCCGGTGGCAGAACTCCACGGAAGAGGGATCGCCGCCGTGCTCGCCGCAGATGCCCAGGCCCAGATCGGGACGGGTCTGACGGCCCAGACGGGCAGCCATCTCCACCAGCTTGCCGACGCCGATCTGATCCAGACGGGCAAAGGG
>CADBTM010000177.1 GCA_902797555.1 Oscillospiraceae bacterium | reverse complement strand
GAGATCATCGCTCAGGGCAAAAAGGGACAAGCGGCGGTGGAGGGAAACGTCTTCACCTATCTGCCTGCCGGCAAGCCGGGCAAGGACAGCTTTACCTTTGTGGCCACCGACGTGTACGGCAACCGCTCGCAGCCGGCGACGGTGACGGTGACGTTGGTCAAGCGCGCCGCGCGGGAACAGTTTTCCTATACCGACATGAAGGACAGCCCCGCCCACTACGCCGCCGTCCGCCTGCGGGAGGCAGGTGTGTTTTCCGGCGAAAGCATCGGCGCCAGCGCCTTTTTCCAGCCGGAAAAGCCGGTCACCCGGGCGGAGTTTCTGGCGATGGCGGCATCCATCGCCGACCTGCCTATGCCCACAGCGGCCGTTTCCACCGGCCTTGCGGATGATGGGGACATCCCCGCATGGGCGCAGGGCTATGTGGTGGCGGGTCTCACCGGCGGCGTGATCCGCGGCGTCAGCGACGGGGCGGGCAACCGGGTCTTTCAGGGGAACGTGCCCATCACCCGGGCGGAGGCCGCTGTACTGCTGGACCGCGCCCTGCATCTGCCCAACGACGGGCGGGAGCTGACGGCGTCCGACGCATCCAACATCCCGCAGTGGGCGAAGCGCTCGGTGGTCAACACGGCCTCCACCGGCATCCTGCCTGTGTTTTCTGACGACACCCTGCGGGTCAGCGAGGCTGTCACCCGGGAGGATGCCGCAGTGATGCTCTATGAGGCACTGCGCTATCGCTTGGGTGAATAATACGAAATCAAATCCCATCCGCATTGGCGGATGGGATTTTTGTCAGGCCAGGGTCTTTATGATCCGACAGACCACCGACGGGCGTCCATCGGGCATGATGATGTAGTATCCGTCCACATTGGGGCGGATCTCACTGCCGATCCGGGTGCACAGCTCTACCGCAAGATCGCAGCTTTCCTCCCGGGTGGCGTGGGCATATAGGGCCAAAACCTCCTCGGGGATGACGATGCCCGCAACCTCGCTGTTCATATACTGCGCCGCGCGGAAAGAGGTGATGGGCAGCAGCCCGCCCAAAAGATATCCCCCGAGCTCGCGGCGCGCCCGGGCGAGATTGTCCGCCGCCCGGTCGGTACAGATCGGCTGGGTGAGAAAGCCCACCATCCCGGCGGCCTCCTTGCGCTTTGCCTTTTCCAGCTCCGCCGAAAAATTGTTCGCGTTTACATTCAACGCGCCCCAGATGTGAAACTCCGCCGTGGCGCCGTCGGCGCTCAGCCTGCGGATATACTGCGCCAGCACAGCGGAATGAAAGCTCCACACGCCCTTGACCTCGCTGCGCTCTGCGTTGGGAATGGGATCGCCTGTCACGGCGAGCACGTTGCGCACGCCCTCGATGGACAGACCCTGCAGCAGCGCCTTTGCCGCGTTGATGTTGCGATCCCGGCAGTTCATGTGGGGAAGGGGATCGATGTTCATCTCCCGCTTGAGCTTTGCCGCGATCATGGCGCTGTCGGTGCGCACCCGCGCCACGGGACAGTCGGCCAGCGTCAGCGTGTCCGCACCGCCCTCAATCAGCATTTTTGCATAGCGCAAAAAACGGTCGATATCCTTTGGAGCGGGGGGATCGAGCTCGACGGCAAAGACTGTTTTTCCGGCGCAGATCTTTTCCCAGAATGGGCTTTCTGTATGGGCTGTAACGGTATCCTGCTTTACAGGCGTTTCCTTGGGCGGCAGGGGAACCTTTTTCCGGCTGCGCACCTGCAAAAGCTGGCTGAGGGCGTGAATATGCTCGGGCGTGGTGCCGCAGCATCCGCCCAGAATGCCCGCCCCTGCGGACAGGATCTCCACCATGGTCTGGGCGAAGTAGCGGGGATTTGCCGCAAACCGGGTGATGCCGTCGGCAACGGTGGGATAACTGGAATTGGGGCTGACGCACAGCACTTTGTTCAGCGGCGGCAGCGATTTGATCTGCTGCAGCAGGTGGTAGGGGCCGGAAACACAGTTAAAGCCCACGGCGTCCACATTGGGATCGGCGTCCATGGACAAAAGCAGCTCCCGTCCCGACCTGCCCGCAGCGGTAAAGCCGTCGGGGGTGACGGCAAAGGTGACGATGATATCGCTTTCCGGGCACTTTTCCCGGATATACGCGGCTGCCTCCGGGATTCCGTCCTCATCCCGCATGGTTTCAAAGAGAAAATCGGTGACGCCGCCCTCCAAAAACAGGTCGATCAGCTCCCGATACTGTTCCGCCGCGTTTTCGCTTTCCGGCGGGAGAGGACCGATATCGGCAAATACGGCGGCATCCCGTGTTCCCACGGCCTCCCTTGCGATGGCGCAGCCCGCAAGGATCACCCGGCGCAGATGGGCATCGTCACAGCCCAGACTGCCCCGGTTTGCGCCGAAGGTGTTGGTTTTCACCGCGTCACACCCTGCGGAAAGATATTCCTCGGTGATTTTTTTCACCGTCTCCCGATCGGTCAGATTGGCCTCCTCATAGGCTCCGTACCGGTCACAACGCAGGGATGCATAATAGGTGCCGAAGGCGCCGTCAAACAGCAGGGGACGGCTCTCCACGATCTCCCTCAGCTTCATGCTTTTTCCTCCAGTACACGTTGTGCGATGGTGACGCTTTGCATGGCGTCCTTGGCGTAAAAATCCGCGCCCATCTCCATGGCGTATTCCTCGGTAAGCACGGCGCCGGCGCAAAACACCCGGCATCCGGGCGCAGCCTTGCGGATGGCGGCCACTGTTATTTCCATGTTGGGCAGGGTCGTGGTCATCAGCGCGCTCAGTCCCACCAGCTTTATGCCTTCCCGGGCGACGGTTTCTGCCACCGCTTCGATAGGCACGTCCTTCCCCAGATCGAGCACCTGAAACCCGTAGTTTTCCAGAATGCATTTGGTGATGTTTTTCCCGATGTCGTGAATGTCCCCCTGCACGGTGGCCACCACGATGCGTCCCCGATCCTGCCGCGGCGCGCCGTTTTGCGCCAGCTTTTCCCGAATGAGGTCAAAGGCGGCCTGCGCCGTTTCGGCAGAACGGAGCAGCTGGGGCAGGAAAAACGTCCCTTCCTCAAACAGCTTTCCCACCAGATCGAGGGCGGGGATCAGCCGCTTTTCCACGATATCCATGGGCGCCTCGGAGGAAAGGAGCCGCCGGGTCTCTTCCCGCGCCTCACGCTTCAGCCCCTTGCGCACCAGAAGGGAAAGGTCTTCACGCTCCCCGGCCTGCACCGCGGATATGGTTTTTTCCTGTCCGCCGTAGGCGCTGATAAAGCGTTCCGCGCCGGGATCGTGATTCATAAGAACGGACAACGCCCGCGCCGTCGCCATGATCTCCTCCGACGAGGGGTTTACAATGGCCAGATCGAGCCCTCTTGCCGCAGCCATAGCGAGAAAGGCGCTGTTCAGCGCTTCCCGACGGGGCAGCCCAAAGGAAATGTTGGATACTCCCAGCACGGTGCGGCAGCCCAAAGTCTGCTTGACCCGCGCCAGCGCGTTCAGCGTCTCGGCGGCCTGATCCTGCTGGGCGGACACCGTCAGCGTCAGGCAGTCGATATAGACGTCTTCCCTGGAGATGCCGTGGGCATCGGCCGCCTGTACGATGCGCCGGGCGATCGCCTCCCGCCCAAAGGCGTCCTGCGGAACGCCGTGACCGTCGGTACACAGACCCACCACGGCGGCGCCGTATTTCTTTGCGATAGGGAGGATGGTCTCCAAAACGGCAGGATCGCCGTTGACCGAATTGACGATAGCTTTTCCGCAAAAGCCCCTCAGACCCGCTTCCAGCGCCTTGGGGTCGCCCGAGTCGATCATCAGCGGCAGGTCGCACACACCCTGCACACCCTCCACGATGCGGCCCATGGCCGCGGCCTCGTCCAGCTGAGGCAGACCCACGTTGATGTCCAGCAGGTCGGCTCCAAGGTCGCTTTGGCTCACAGCCTGGCCCAGAATATAGTCGTCGTCCTGTTCCCTCAGCGCCAGCTGCAGACGCTTTTTCCCGGTGGGATTGATCCGCTCGCCAACAATGCGCATCCGGTCGAGATCGACCACGTTCCGCGAGGAGCAGACCTGAGATTTTTTCAGAAAGCTTCTCTGCTTTACAGTCTTGTTTTTATATAGTTTAGAAAGCTCACGGATATGGGCATCCGTCGTTCCGCAGCATCCGCCCAGATAGGCGACGCCCAGATCGAGATAGGGCTCGATGAGCTGGGCATATCGTTGGGGAGAGAGGGTATATTCTCCCGTCTGCGGGTCGGGCAGACCGGCGTTGAGCTTGAGGATGAGGGGCAGCGAGGTGCTCTCCGACAGCGCCTGCACCACGGGATACATCTCGTCGGGGCCGAGGGAACAGTTGATGCCCACGGCGTCGGCACCGCAGCCCTCCAGCGTGATGCCCATTGCCCGCACGTCACAGCCCAAAAACGTCCGTCCGTTTTTTTCGTAGGTCATGGTGACAAAAACGGGCAGGGAAGTGTTTTCCTTGGCGGCCAGCAGGGCGATCCGCGCCTCCGCCAGATCCATCATGGTCTCGAATACCAGACAGTCCGCGCCGGCGTTTTCTCCCGCCACCGCCATTTCCCGATAGAGGGCATAACATTCGTCAAAGGACAGGTTTCCTGCCGGGCGCAGCAACCGCCCGCAGGCGCCTGCCGACATGGCCACCTTGGCATCCGTCCCACGGCAGGCATCCTTGGCGCATCCCACCGCCACGGCGATCACCTCGTCCACGCTGTGTCCGGTTTTTTCCAGCTTGAATCGGTTTGCACCAAAGGTGTTGGCATAGATCAGCCGGGCGCCCGCGTCCACATAGCTTTTGTGGATGGCGGTGATCCGCTGGGGGTCGGTAAGGCATAAAAGCTCGGAGATCTCACCCAGCTGCAAGCCCTGTTTTTGCAGGGTGGTGCCCATGGCGCCGTCCAGAATCACGATTTGCTGCCGCATCGTTTTCCCTCCCTTCGAAAGGAGCAGGTTTTTCTCAGACTGCATTTTGCACAGCCGTACATACGCTTGCCCTGAGGCCGATCCGCCAGCCCAAACAGGGCGGTCACCGACTTGCGGGGAAGCATGATATTGCTCTCGGTCAGTGTCAGACCGATCCTTTTGCCCGCATCCAGCAGGGCGAGAAAGTCCGGCTGGAGCGAAAGAGGCAGATCTCCATATCCCGGACTGTATCGATCGGTGACAAAGAGATCTCCTTTACAGAGCTCTGATTCCAAGGCATTTTGCAGGTCGTCACAGGCGCTTTCACAGGCCGCGCTGGCGCAGGCGTCCATGATCATCCCCTGAGAGACGCTTCGCGCCATCGCCCGGCGGATCAGCGCCTCCGCGCCGTCTCCCAGCGTCAGGGCAAACAGGACGACGCTCTCACAGTCGCATAGCAGGGCGATAAGATCCGCCCCCGGCAGGACGAGCCCGCTTTCCCGCAGAACGGGCTTGCCTTTTTCGGCAAGCGCCAGCCTCCGCCACACGGTTTTGGGCGAAAAGGCAGCCTCCATTTGCCGGAGGGCGCTGTCCACCTGTGCGTCGATCTCGGCGGGGATATCGTTCCCATGCCAGCCCAGATAGCGTAAGGCCAGCTCTTTTGGAATGGGAGAATAGGTCACGTCCACGGTAAGGCTCCTTTCCTGCGGTTTTTTCTTATTGTAGACCGATAAAGCGCGCCCGTCAATATGGAGAGGGAGATTTTTCCCTGGGGAATTCACAGGACGTTTACAAATCCGACAAGCTTTTTTCATAAGACTATGGTACTTTACCAGAATCACGCATCGCAATCCGGTAATTAAGAGAACGAGGAAACCTTTTTCCTCCCGATGCATAGAATACCGTATCACAGAAAGGAGAATTCTCATGAAGCGTTATATGGATCAGGAAGACCGTCCCGATATCGACGATCTGATTTTTTCGGACGAGGAGATCACCGAAAGCCGTCGGTAAAATATTTTTTCGATTTAGCAGAAAAAAGTGTTGACAAATCCGAAAAAGGGTACTATAATCCCAATCAATCAAACCGATGAACCGGAAGAGTAGGCAGATGCCTTTGCCTGCAGAGAGGCGGCGGGTGGTGAAACGCCGCTGGCAGGGCTTTGTTGAATGGACCGGCGAGGGCGGAACGAACGGCGCAAGCCCAGTAGTGGCCGACGGAATCCCTCCGTTATCTTGGGGAAAGCGTATGAAGTACGCTGTGAGTGGGCGGCTATGCCGTCAATTTGGGTGGTACCGCAGAAGCG
>CADBTM010000176.1 GCA_902797555.1 Oscillospiraceae bacterium | reverse complement strand
TTCCGGGCTCCTTCTGAGGTGCGGCGGCGAAGGCGTTGTACTCCACCTTCTGGGCATCATAGGCTTCCTCGGCCTCTTCGTCCGCGTAGAAGGTGACGGTAAAGGTCTGGATCTGCCAATGTCCGTACAGGTTCAGATCGGCGGTAATGGGCGTCTCAGCAAAGTTGAATGCCTCGTTGGCGCCTTCCTCAAACCATCCGAGGAAATCGTAGCCCTCTTTTCCGGGCTCCTTCTGAGGAGCAGCGGCAAAGGCGTTGTATTCCACCTTCTGGGAATCATAGGCCTCCGCGGAGTTCTCGTCGGCGTAGAAGGTGACGGTGAAGGACTGGATCTCCCAGTGTCCGTACAGATTTAAGTCCTCGGTGATGGGGGTGGTCTCAAAGTTGAATGCCTCGTTTGCGCCCTCCTCAAACCATCCGAGGAAGTCGTAGCCCTCTTTTCCGGGCTCCTTTTCGGGAGCGGAGGCAAAGGCATTATATTCCACCGTCTGGGAATCATAGGCTTCCTCGGCGTTCTCATCGGCGTAGAAAGTGACAGTAAAGGTCTGGATGGCGTACCGGCCAAACAGGGTCATATCGTCGGTGATGGGAGTGGTCTCGAGGGCGAAGGCGGTTTCCGCATCTTCGGCAAACCAGCCGAGGAAATCGTGACCCTCCCACTGGGGAGCTTCGGGAACTTCATTCGCGGGGATGGTCTCGCTGTCGGGCACGATCACCGTGGAAGTGTTCACCTTGTCGGCGTCGGTGACGGGATAGAAGGTGACGGTGTGCAGTTTTGTCCACTGTGCCCACAGCTCCAGATCGGAGGTGATGAGGGTGGACAGATCAAAGAGCTCGCCGTCCAGATACCATCCGTCAAAGCGATAGCCGTCCCGGGCGGGAGACTGGATGGAGGCGTCGTCGGGCAGGGCAGTGTTGTATTCCACAAGATACTCTGTGGGATCGGCGTCTTCTTCATAGTAGAACCGCACGGTATAGATATGGACGCTCCATGCCGCCGTCAGCGTGATATCTTCGGTGATGGGGGTGGCAAAGTCAAAGACGATCTCGCCCAGATACCATCCGTCAAAGGTATAACCCTCCCGCTGGGGGTCGGCGGGCTGTGCGACGGTTTCGCCGTCCTTTACCTTCATCGTAAGGGCTTTGGTCGTTTCGTCGTGATAGTCAAAGGTGACGGTGTGGGTGACAGGTGTGGGCTCGTCGGGCGTGGGCTGCGTGCCGCCCGAGCCAGTGCCTGGACGGGTGGTGGGAGCGGGATCCGGCTGGAAGACCTGAATGGCAGGATCGCCGTTTTCGTCCTCGCTGCCCAGGTTGGAAATGAGTTCGTCCAGCACCCTCTGGATCTCCTTTTCCATCTCCTCATTCAGACGGCGGAGGGGCTCCTCCTGGCCCAGAATGGTGGGCACGTCCAGATTGGGCACGTCCTCGGCGATGGCGGCCTGGAGCTCGGGATCGGCGGCCAGCTCTTCCACGGCAACCAGAGGCACGTCTGAATTGGTCAGATCACGCTTGATAAAGTTGCTGGGATGGGCGTCGGGAGCGTGATAGACGCCCTCGCCGCTGAACGCATCATATACGGCAGTGATATGGTGCCGCAGGTCGTGGCAGGTCACCTGGGCGTGTCCGTGGAGCATGCCCATCTCATAGGACTTGACCCATCCGGACGAGCCGCGAACGCCGGTGACCATGGTGGAGGTGCGGATGTTCAGCCGCTCGTCGGTTTTCAGCGGTTCGGCCACATCGAAATACAGGTTGCCCGACAGCAGCGTGACCTCCAGTTGGTTGCCGGCTTTTTTCAGCTGTACCTTGGAGGACGCCCCCAGCTTGATCGCCTTTGTGCTGTCCAGACTGACAAAGGCAGAGCTGCCGGCGCCGGTGGCAACCGTATAGCCGTTATACAGACGCATGTCCTTGCGGACAGTCTGTGCCTTTCCGGCGGCGTTGAGCACCGATACCGTTCCGGTGGTGTCCTGCAAACGGATGGTGGTGCCAACCGCCTTGTCAGCGGCAAAAACGGGGGTCGTGACGCTGCACAACAGGGCGATCGCCACGAGCAGGGTTAAAAGCTTTTTCATGCGGATACCTCCCATGCCTTGCTTTGTTCAAACAGATCCAATATATTCTCGTCGATGCTGCCCTCCCGCGCCATGCTGTGCAGGATCCCCAAGGCCTTGTCGATGGGAATGGCCGGCTTATAGGGACGATCCCGGGCGGTGAGTGCATCAAAAACATCCAGAATGGTCAGCAGGCGAACCTCCTGCGGGATTTGGTCTGCGGTGAGATGGTCGGGATAGCCCTTTCCGTTGAGCAGCTCGTGATGGGCGGCCGCCCATTTGGGGACTTGGGCATAGCTTTTTGGGAAGGTGACGTGGCTGAGGATGCGTGCGGTGACCACCACGTGGCTTTCCATCACCGCCCGCTCGCCGGCGGTCAGCGTGCCCTTGCGGACGGTGAGGCAGGTGTGCTCCTCCTGGGTGAGCCACGGAAGGGTGCGGCCGTTCTCATCCACATAGGTGCGGGCAGCCAGCGCGTCGATTTGCTGCAGGGTCTCGTCGGGCAAAAAGCCTGCCCGGTCGGTCTGCGCCACCAGCACGCGGGCGTCTTCCAGGGCGGCAAGGGTCCGGGCGTTGTCCTCGGCGGAAATCCTGCCCTCCAGACAGTCGATCCGGCTCAGCAGGCCGATCTCCCGGAAGCGCTGTTCGACCTCCCGGGAGCGGGCGCCCAGACGGCTTTCCTTGTCCATGACCTCCAGCGGCACCACCAGCTTGCCCACGTCGTGGAGCCACACTGCCAGCAAAAAGGTGCGCCGTTTGTCCTGAGAAAAGCGCCACGGATGCTCGGTATCGTCCAGCCAGTCGAGAAACCGGGTGGCGTACCGCACCATATTGCGGGTGTGGTTGGCATTGTAGGGGGTGCGCTCGTCGATGGCGGTGGAAAGCGCACCCACCAGAGAATCCAGCAGACGGGTGATCTGCTCGGAATATTGCATATTGGTGACGCTGATGGCGGCCTGCGAGGAGATGGCATCCACCAAAAGCTCCACTTCCTGAGGGAAGGGGATGACCTCGCCGTTTTTGTCCAGCGCGTTGATCAGCTGGGTCACGCCCACCAGCTCGCCCTTGTCGTTGGCCATGGGCACCACCAGCATGCTCTTGGTGCGGTAGCCCGTCATGGCGTCATAGCGCAGCGAGCCGGAAAAGTCAAAGGTGGGGTCGGTGCGCACGTCGGCCACGTTGATGGGCTGATTGTTGAGCGCCACCCACGCGCAGACGTAGGCGGGATCCAGCGGCACCGGCGGCAGGGAAATGGGGTCGGCGTGCCCGCCCTGACGGATCCCCAGAGAGCGGGTCACCATGCGGCAAAAATGCAGTCCGTCGTCCTCCGCCAGATAAAGCGTGCCCGCATCGCAGTGGGAAAGATCCATGGCGGTATCCAGAATGCTGGACAGCAGGGCTTCCCGATCCCGCTCCTGAGAGAGGGCGAGGCTGAGACTGAGGAATCTGCGCATCTCTTTTACGATCACAGGAAGACCTCCTCTCCCTCATAGCCAAAGGAACAGCAGGGGTGAAGCTCGCGCAGCTCGCCGGAGGCGGCCAGCAGATCCTCATCGGTATGGCAGGGGTCGTGATGGATGACCCGCACCTGCTTTGCCCCCGCCTCGGCGGCAAACCGGGCGGCAGAGCGCCACGAGCTGTGGCCGAAGGTAGAGCGGGCAGCCCATTCCTCGTCGCTGTACTGACCCTCCACCAGCAGCAGATCGCATCCGCGCACAAAGGGGAGCAGCCGGGCGCACAGACTGTCGGTGAGGGTACAATCGGTGAGAAACGCCACCCGGTGCGTTTTTCCGGTCATCCGGAACAGGGTGACGCCGCCGGGATGGGCGCCTTCCATGGTTTCCACGTGTACCGGACCGAGGAAAAAGTCCTCAGGCAGCTCCGCATACCGGACTTCGGCAGGCAGGTTTTCGGGCGTGGTAGGCCACAGCGGCGGGGCATACAGCCGGTGCACCTGACCCCGGGCGTCGAGCCCGTCCCGGGTTTTGGCGTAAAAGGTGAGCGTTCCGCCGGGACGGAACAGATAGGGGCACATGCCCAGACCGATCAGGTGGTCGGCATGGGGATGGGACAGCAGCAGCGGCAGGTGTGGCTGCGCCAGCGCATCCTCCGGCAGGTTGAGCAGTCCCGTTCCCGCGTCCAGCAGGATGTATTGCCCGTCCAGCCGCACAAGGACGCAGGTGGTGGCTCCGCCAAAGCGGGAAAACTGCCCTCCGGTGACGGGGATCGAGCCTCGCGCGCCGAGGATTTTTACACAATCACACATGGATGTTATTCCTTTTTGCTTAAGAAGAATTTTATTATAATATATAATAACCCTATTATAGTTATAATTTACAATTTTTTCATAGGAAAGTCAAGAGCTATCTTGTCCGCGCGGCGGTTTTCCGCAGAGATTTCCGGGTTGACGAAACGGGCGCTTTTGACTATAATAGAAAGTGCATCCGCCCACGTAGCTCAGTCGGATAGAGCGGCCGCCTCCTAAGCGGCAGGCCAGAGGTTCGAATCCTCCCGTGGGTGCCAGAAATGCGGCCGAAAGCCTCTTTTCAAGGGCTTTCGGCTTTTGGTATCATGAAATAATCGGGGGATAGCCCGCCAAGAGACGGGAAAGGGAGAAAGTGCCATGAGAGAAAAAAGAAAAATCGTGCTGTGCTGGCTGCTGGTGCTGGGACTGCTTGTGGGCGTTCGCCCGACGGCCGCCGCACAAGAGGAGAACAGCGAGGTCTGGTATCGGGACGGAATGCAGTATGTGCTTTCCAATGACCTTGTTTCCGGCTATGACGGGGGAGCGTTTGACCCGGACGAACAAGCCTTGCGCGTCACCTTGATCCAGCTGCTCTGGAATCTGGAGGGGCAGCCGGAGGTGTCGGATGCACCCACTTCCTATACGGATGTTTCGGGTACCGCCTGGTACACGCGGGCGGTGAACTGGGGCACGGCTGCCGGCATTGCGGAAGGGTATGGCGACGGGCGCTTTGGCCCGCAGAACAATCTGACCCGGGAACAACTGGTTACCGTTTTGTACCGCTATGCCAAATACAAGGGCGTGGACGTCAGCGTGGGAGAAGATACCAACATCCTGAGCTATGATGACGCCTTTGAGGTCAGCACCTGGGCAATGGGCGCGATGCAGTGGGCATGCGGCGCAGGATTGGTGAACGGCCGTACAAAGAGCACACTCAACCCGTGCGAGACGGCGAGCTGCGCAGAGCTGGCGACCGTTCTCATGCGCTATTGCGGGAGCCTTGCGCAGGCGGAGGGTCAGGCGATGTACTTTGGCACACAGACCGGAGCCGCGGACTATGACAAGGCGGCAGCCGCGTTTCAGGATGCGGCCGATGCCGGTATGGCGGATGCCTGGTACTATCTGGGACGGATCGCCTATCAGCGCAGCGACTATGGGTCTGCCGCCGCTTTCTTTGAGACCGGTGTGGAGCAGGGCAGCGAGCTGGCGCGCTTCCATCTTGGATTCCTGTATGCACAGGGCGAGGGCGTGGACGCGGACGCGGAAAAGGCCAAGGCACTCTTTCAGGAGGCCGTGGATCACGGCTGCCTCGAGGCGAACTGCGGCCTGGGAGATATGTACCAAAACGGCTACGGCGTAGAGGCAGACGGTGCCCGCGCGTTGGAGTGTTTCCTCCGCGCCGCAGAGGCGAGCGATCCGGAGTGGTCTGTCTACGCCTGCCTGAGCATCTACGAGGTATATGCAGCCGATCCGGAGGGAGCCGGGCTGGACAGCGAGCAGGCCGACTTCTGGAGAACGAAGGGCTTGGAAGGCGAAACGGCACTTGCCGAGGTCGGACATCCCAAGGCCGGGTTCTATCTGGGCTACTTGTACTACTCCGGCAGGAGTGTGGAGCAGGATTACGCCGAGGCGATGAAGTGGTTTTTGAAAGCGTCCGAAGTCGGGGACGCAAGATCGATGTATTATATCGGCTATATGTACAGCAAGGGTCTCGGCGTTTTGGAAAATCAGGAAGAGAGCATGCAGTGGTATCTGAAATCTGCGGAAGCCGGATATCCGACCTCCATGTACAATGTCGCCAGACGCTATGAGCTGGGCAACGGTGTGGAGCAGAATCTGGAAAAGGCAATCGAATGGTATCAGAAAGCGGCCGATGCCGGCAATGAAAAAGCGGCACAACGGCTGGCCGAGCTGACCGGAAGCTGAGGGTTTCAATATGAAAAAAGCACGGATTACCGTCAGACGGATGGCGCGTTATGACGACCTGATCGCCCAATAGGAAAACCCAATCGAGCATGCCTGTACGGTGCATCCGGAGTGCTTTTCAGGAACAAACAAGATCGAGAAAAGGAGAAACGCATCATGAAGAAACACAGAAGGCTGCTTTCCATCGTCCTGGCGGCGGTGCTTGCACTGTCCCTCGCCCTGCCCGTTTTTGCGGCGGACGGCGGAAGCGCGGGCGAGACGCTGACCCGGGGAACCTTTGTTGTCCGGCTGTTCCAGATGAGCGGGGCGGAGGACACCGAGGCGGCGCAGGCGCTGTTTGCCGATGTGCCCGCCGAGGGCGAACTGGCGCAGGCCGTCCGCTGGGCGGCGGAACAGGGCATCGCCGGAGGCTATGGCAACGGCAATTTCGGCCCCAATGACCCCCTGACCCGGGAACAGATGGTCACCATGCTCTACCGAAACGCGCAGGTGCTGGGACAGGCTCCCGCGGGCGAGTGGATGTTCCCGCTGGGCAATCGGGACGCCGATGCGGTCGCTCCATGGGCGGACAAGGCCATGCAGTGGGCGGTGATGAACCGCATCCTCCCCGCGCTCGAGGGCAATCTTGCCCCGAAGGAGAACGCCACGGAAGAGCAGTTTGCCGCCGTGCTCAACGGCTGGCAGCGCTTTTTGACCCCTGTGGGCGAGAGCCGGGGCATTCTGATCCTGTATACCAGCGACGTCCACTGCGGCATCGACCAGAACTATGGCTATGCCGGTCTGTGGGAGGCGAAAAACGCTTTGACCGCGCAGGGGTATGACGTGATTCTGGTAGAGGACGGCGACAGCATCCAGGGCGAGCCCATCGGCACCCTGACCAAGGGCGCGGCGCTGACGGCACTGATGGACACTCTGGGTTATGGCGTGGCCATCCCCGGCAACCACGAGTACGACTATGGCATGGAGGCCTTCCTCTCCCTTGCGGAGCAGGCGTCCTATCCCTATATCTCCTGCAACTTTATGCACAACGGCGAGCCGGTGTTCCAGCCCTACGTCATCCGGGAGCTGGGCGGCAAGCAGATCGCCTTTGTGGGCGTGACCACCCCCCAGACTATCACCAGCTCCACCCCCACTTACTTCCAGAATGAAAACGGCGAATATGTATACAGCTTTTTGCAGGAGGACACCGGCGAGAACGTGTACAACGCCATCCAGACCGCGGCCGACTCTGCCCGGGCGGAGGGCGCGGATTATGTGGTGGTTCTGGCGCATCTGGGCAACGAAGCCGAGTGCATCCCCTGGACCTATGCCGACGTGATCTCTCACACCACCGGCATCGACGTCCTGCTGGACGGTCACAGCCATGACACCGATCAGATCATCATGAAAAACGCGGACGGCAAGCAGATCCCCCGTTCCGCCTGCGGCACCAAGCTGGCGTGCATCGGCTGGTGCAGCATCGACGGCGACGGAACGGTCACCACCGGTCTGTACAGCTGGGATCGGGAGGAGAGCGCGCAAAAGCTGCTGGCGCTTAAGAATCCCATGACTCAGGCCGTCGCCCAGGCCACTGACGAGCTCAATGAAAAGCTCAACGAGGTGGTGGCGCACTCTGGCGTGACACTGACCACTACCGATCCCGAGGCGGTGGACTCCAACGGTAAGCCCATCCGCATCGTCCGTCGGATGGAGACCAATCTGGGCGATCTGTGCGCCGACGCCTTCCGTCAGCAGGCAGGCGCGGACATCGGCTTTTTCAACGGCGGCGGCATCCGTGTGAGCATCGCCGCAGGGGATATCACCCGCAACAATATCCTCAGTGTCATGCCCTTCGGAAACGGCCTGTGCATGGTGGAGGCCACCGGCCGGCAGATCGTGGACGCGCTGGAATGGGGCGCCCGCGCCGTGCCCAGCGAGTCGGGCGGATTCTTGCAGGTGTCCGGCCTGACCTATGAGATCCACAGCTACATCCCCTCCTCCTGCGTGGCCGACGAAAACGGCCTGTTTGCCTCTGTAGCGGGCGAGCGCCGGGTGAAAAACGTCATAGTGGGCGATCAGCCCATCCAGCTGGACAAGACGTACAAGCTGGCCTGCCACAACTATCTCCTGCTCAGCAACGGCGACGGCTATACCATGTTTGACGGGGATCCCCTGCTGCTGGACTGCGTCAAGCTGGACAATCAGCTTTTGATCGACTATATTGTGGACGTTCTCGGCGGAGAGATCGGAGCGGAATATGCCGACCCCTACGGACAGGGACGGATCACAATCGTGGAAACTGCGGACTGAGCAAAACAAAAAAACAACCACCCGATGGGGTGGTTGTTTTTATTTCTTCAGTTTGCCCCGGTGAAATAGCCCTGGTTTTTCGCTTTTTGGAGAAAGACGGCCAGCTTGCCGTCTGCGATGGTTTTGTCATAGATGACCGCGCGGAAGTGCTCCGCGATCTCCTCTGCGGTCTGGGTGCGGAAAAAGTCGGTGGGCAGATCATACCAGAAGGTGCCGCCGAGGGTGCTTCCCGCCGACGAGCCGGGGGAGGAGATGTCCTCCCGCACCTGCACGCGGCCGTCCCGACGAAAGACCAGCGTCATGGTCGTCCCCTCCTGCACGGGCTCGTACATATAGCGGGTAAAAACATAGTCGGCCGGACGGAAATGCAGTCCGTTTTCGGCGGCAAAGCGCTGGGCAAAGGAACCGAAGCTGCCCCGGATGAGGGTGTCGTTGGATTTCAGAATGTGCTCCAGCGCCGGGGTCATGTCGAGATGGGTGACGGGATCGGGGAGAACCAGCTCCTTGAGGGTCTCCAGCTTTTCCAAAAAGTCGGTGGAAATCCCCGTAAAGCAATAGCCGCAGGCCGACGAATCCTCCACGACGAGGGAGATATCCCTGGGATCCCGCCCGTGCTGCTGGCGAAAGGCTGAAAACACATAGTTCGAGCGCATGGAATGAAACAGCGTGCTGTCGTCCAGAATGCCCTCGCCCCACGCGGAAAGGCTCAGCTCATATTCTCCGTCCATGCTATAGTGCAGCAAGCTCATACGCTTCCCTCCTTTGAAACCATCATACTCCATTTTCCGTCGGGAAGCAATCCCACGGAAAGAAAAAAGGGAGCTTCCCCTTGACCGTGGGGAATACGCCCGGCGTAAAGGCGCCTCAGCCCTGCTTCCGCAGATCGTTCAGCGTTTCGGGACTGAGCCAGTGGGTGAGATCCTCCGGCTTGTCGATACGGACGTTTCCGATGAGACGCTTTGCCAGAGAGGCAAACTGCTCCCGCTGGTCATAGGTGTCAAAGAGGGCGCTGCGCTCGATGGGGCGGATATCCATCCGGGGCCACATTGCCTTTGCCGTCTCGGCAAAATAGATCAGCGCGCCGTCATACAGCCGCTGCAGCTCCATATCCTCCGGCGGCGCGGTCTGCGCCTCCCGCTCTGCGAGGATGGCGGACAGACGATCCCGCAGCTCGGTCTTTTTGGAAATGCGGATGCCCACAAGGGCGTTTTCCGGCGTCCCCAGCAGCAAAGCTTGCTCCGTTCCGTCGGTCTCATCCCGAAAGACGCACTTCCCGTCCCTCAAAAACCACGGGATGAGCATCTCCGGCGTGCCGCCCCATCGCTCCCGGAGGGAGGCGCATTCCCGCAGACAGCGGGAGAGGATCTCCCCGTCCTCGGTAAAAACGGCGACTCCCTCCAGACGGAAGGTGAGGCGGCTTTCCCGATCCGATACGCACAGAGTCACCTGCGGGTGAAGACTGAGCTCGCCGTACAGCGCCTCGCACTTGGGCACGGCGAAATAAAAAGCGTCCTCCTCCTGCAGGCACAGCTCCACCGGATGCACCTGCGGCTGTCTGTTCAGACCCATCGTTGCGGCATACAGCACGGGGTGGGTCCTCAAAAATGCCCGGACGGCGTCAGGACTGATCTGCATATATATATCCCTCCATACAGCGTTCTGCAAACAGTATACCCCATTTGCGTCCATAGGGAAAGAGAAAAAGCAGCCTTCCGGAAACCCGGAAGGCTGCTTTCTATGTGGGGATTCAGCGATTTTTTCTCGCCTTGCGGAGGGCGAGAATGCGGTTCATCTCGTTGTAGACGATCATATAGCCCTCGTCCACGCCCATACCGGGCTTGGCGAGGATCTGGACAGGCTGGGTGGCCATGGCGCAGTTGACGCACACCTGTGCGCTGCGGTCGGTCTCGTTGCAGGTGCCGCCCTGATAGGCGCCGATG
>CADBTM010000175.1 GCA_902797555.1 Oscillospiraceae bacterium | reverse complement strand
CGGAGGTCTCTTCATAGACCTGGATGGAGGCGGTATCTCCGGTCATGTTCAGGATCTCGCCGATCAGGCGCTGGGCGCCCACACGCACCACGTCAGAAACGTTGGCGTCCGCCAGGCCCTTGGCCACGACAAGCGGTCCGGATACTTTGGTAATAATTCCGCTCATTTACATACCTTCCTTTTGTTGGATTAGGAGCCGGAGGCTCAGTCGCCCAGAATGTTCGTGCCGACGGCACGTTCCACGGCGGCCTTGAGGGCGTTTTGCCCCAGCCCGATCGAGCCCTCCCGTCCCGGGATCAGAATGATCGCCGGCGTGGGGCTGTCCTTAAAGCGGTCGATCTCCGCTCCCATTTGCGCGGCAAGCGCTTCTTCCATGTAGATGATGGCGTAGTCCTCGCTTTCGCGGGTCAGCCTGCGCAGGGTGCGGGTGGCCTCCTGCGCGTCGGCGGCGGGATAGGTCTCCAGCCCCAGCGCCTTAAAGCCCATGACGGTCTCGCGGCCGCCGATCACAGCGATTTTAAGCATACAGATCACGCAGCCTTTCCGAAATGGTCTTGGGCGCCACACCCGCCTTGCGACCTGTGAGGATCATGCGGGCGGCCGTGGTCTCGTCCTCCACGGCGGCCAGATAGGCCACCAGCGTTTCCACGCCGTAGCTGACGTACTTCGCCTGGCGGAGGCGGGCGTTCACGGCATTGTCGCAGGCCAGCTCAAACTGGGTGAGCGACCCGCCGCCCAGCGCCTCGGCGCCCAGCGCGGCCGCCTTTTCCAGCGGCTTGCCGATGTAAAGTGCCTTGAGCCCGTCGCCGTCGGTGACGGCGGCAATGCGCTCGGTCTCCACCGTGCCGCCCTCGGCCAGCGCTTCCCGCAAAAAGTCGGCGCTCTTGCCCATCCGCAGGGTGCGGACGGCGGTGCGGAGGTTGGTGCTGTCCACCAGCGCGCGGACATAGTCCTTCAGAAACTCGCTGCCCGTGCCTTCCGCGGCGTCATGCAGCTCCTGAAAATAGGCCTTGTCCAGCACAAAGTCGGCCAGCTGGGGGTTGGAGGTGCGGGCAAGCACATTTCTGGCCTCCTGCACCGCCTCGCCCATTACGGGGGGCAGATCGGAGAGCTGCTCCTCCCGATAGGCGTGCAGCAGCTTTTCCGTGGGGATCCGTCCCGCGTCGCTGAGCAGCCGCTCGGGCGCCTGACCCATGGCCTCGCTTTTGAGGATGGTCTTTACATTGTGATAATCGTATTTCATCCGGAAAACGTCCACCGCTCTCCGGTCGGGAGCCATGCGTTCCATTTCCGCAAAGATCCCGTTTCGATGCTCTGCCAGCGCCGCATCGATCTCAGCGGCGGTCATCTGCGACAGATCGGGATAGCCGCAATCGGTCAGCAGCTTGGCCGCCTCCTCAAAGGAGGCCGCGTCCAGCATGCGCTCAGCTCTGCCATTGTCCAAAAGCTTCGGCTCACGGGCGCGAAGGATGGCGGACAGGCTGAGATACTCTTCTTGTTTGATAGCCAAATCGTTCCCTCCCTGTATGGGGATTCGCCATTATTCAAACAGCACGCCGGCCAGCTTGGAGGCCAGCTCGCCCCGGCTTACCTCCACCAGCAGCTCGGTGGTGCAGTTGACCTCCACGCTGCCGCGGCGAAGGATCAGTCCGCCGGAGAAATTGCCCTCGGCGTCCGACAGCTTCAGCTGCGCGGGCTTGCCCTGCTCGGCAAGCTGACGGTTGGCAGCTTCCACCACCTGCGCGCCAACAGCGGCCTTGTCCCGGGCGTTGAACACCAGTTCCTCGTCGCCGGTGGCCGAACGAACGGCCAGACGGGTGAGCAGAGCGCAGTATTTGTCCTGAGGCAGAGCGTTGAGCGCGTCGCGCGCCTTGTCAAAGCCCTCGGAGACCATATCCTGCTTGAGCTGGAGAAGCGCCTTTTTGGCGTCCAGACGGGCGATGCGCTCGGCGCTGTCCACCTCGGCCTGGAGCTCCTGCTTTCCGGCGTTGAGACGGGTCTCATACACCTGATTGGCCTCGGCTTCCCAGCGGGTGCGGATCTCGTCGCACTGCTGCTGCGCCTTTTGCAGAATGGAATCGGCCTGCGCCTTGGCGTCCGCTTGAATATGGGTAATGATCTTTTCAGTGCCTCTCATAGTACCCTCTCCAAATGTAATCGGTTCCCAAACGGGATCAGATGGCGATGGAGTTGAGCATCAGGAAAGAGGCCAGCAGGCACAGAATGGCGTAGAACTCCACGATGATACAGAAGATCATGCCCTTGGACCAGTCGTCGGGCTTTTTGGCCAGAATGTTGATGGAGGCAACAGCCACCTTGCCCTGTGCGATAGCGGACAGCAGGCCGCCCAGCGCGATGGGAAGGCAGGCATTCAGAACCTGCATGCCCTGAGCAACGCTCATGCCGGCGCTCAGCTTGCCGAAAGCGATAAACCAAACAACAAAGCCGTACAGGCCCTGAGTGCCGGGGATGATCTGCAGCACCATGGCCTTACCGGACTTGCTGGGATCCTCAGAAACCAGACCGGCAGCGGCCTGACCGGTCATGCCGGTGCCCTTTGCGGAACCGATACAGGCCAGCAGAGCAGCAAGACCCGCACCCAGAAGACCGATGGCATAGCCGCCGAATGCGTCAAATAATTCTTTCATAATTCTTTCCTCCTAATATTTTTGGATCAAAAAATAATTGAGCGGGAGAAACGTCAATCCTTTGTGGTGACGTATTTGGGCTTGACGGTCAGCGGGGTAAAGGGCTTGCCGCCGTCGGTAAAGAATTGCTTGAAATACTCCAGGCACTGTAGACGCAGGTCATGCACAAAGCAGCCCAGCACGTTCAGGCCGAAGTTGATGGCGTGACCCAGCACAAAGATGATGAGGAAGGCCACGATGGTGATGGGGTTGACGCTCTTTTGCAGGGGCATGACGGCGATGGTGTTGAACACCTGACCGATGACGCTGCCCGCCAGCATCAGAGCCATGATGCGGGAATAGGACAGCACGTCGCCGAACCAGCCGGTGACCGTGTTGTAGATCGCGCCGAAGGCGGCGCCGATCTTGCCGAAGATCCCCTTGGAATTGCGTCCCGCGCCGAAGAGCAGCATGGCGACGCCCACAGCCAGCACGGCGATGCCCACCGTTTTGAGCACGGAGGACGACACCAGACCCAGCATGGGAAGCGCCAGCAGAATGGCGCCCAGCAGGATGACCCACAGCGATCCGATATCCCAGATGGCGTCGGCGGTCTGGCCGTGCTTGACCTTAAACAGGAAGCTGGCCACCATGCCCACGTTGAGCTGGATCAGTCCCAGCACCAGCGAGCCGTAGAGCAGCATATTGCTGTCCCGCACCGGGCTGAAGAGCGCCGGCAGGCCCTGCCATGTGGTGTCGGGGTTGATGAGCCTGGCGATCTGCAGGGGGATATCACTGAAGAATCCGCCCGTCAGCGCGCCCATCAGGAAGGTGGCGATGCCGCCGTACAGCAGCAGCTGGCAGAAGGCCAGCGTCCCCTCCTTGGGTTTGATCTTTTTCATGGCCACGATGGCCGCCGCGATCATCACCAGACCATAGCCCATATCGGCCATCATCAGTCCGTAGAACAGGATGAAGAAGAAGGCCATCCACGGGTTGGCGTCGATGGTGCCGTAAGACGGCAGCGAATACATGTTGGTGACCATGTTCATGGAGTTGGTGAATTTGTTGTTTTTCAGCTTGACCGGCACATTGGGATATTCTTCCTCGGCGGGATCCGCGGTCTCCCACGCGCAGTCAAACTTGTCAAAGATGCGGCTGAGCTTGTCTTCCGCCTCGGCGGGCAGCCAGCCCTCCATGACGGCGACCGAGTCGGTGTGCGCCAGCTTGCCGTCGGCGTTGGCGATGGCGATGCGGGTGCCCAGCTTGTCAAAGGCAAGCTTGAGGTTGTCCCGCTGCGTGCTCTGCGCCTCGATGGCCTTGACGCAGCTTTCCTTTTCCGCGGCCAGCGCTTTCAGCTGACGCTCGGCGGCCGCGATGTTCTCGGCAGCCGTGCCCGTCACGCCGCTGAAGGCTGCGGGATTGAAGTTAAAGGGGCGCAGTGCCTCCTGGGCGTCGGCCAGCGCTTCCTTGGCGCAGACCAGCACCAGATACTGCTGGGCGCCGTCGTTGGACACAGAGAAGAGCTCGGCCTCCTCACAGGCGTTTTCCAGCGCGCTCTGCAGGTCGCCCATGCTTTGCTTGGCCGAAACAGAGCCCAGCACCACGGCTGCGCGCTGCGTTCCCTCGCACTGCAGGGGAAGATCCAGCTCGCGCCACGGGGTCATGGTCTCGATCAGGCTGCGCTGGCGGCTTTCCTCCGCGCCGATGCGCTTGATGCGGCTGTCCGCCTCCCGGATGGTCTCCGCTGCCTTTTCCGCTTCGGAAAGACCGTTTTCGGAAAGGAAAACGTCCTTCTCCAGTTCGGGCTTGGGGGCCAGCATGGGCGTTTTTACGGGGGCATAGCGGTTGAGCAGAGAGATCGCCTGTTCCACAGCCAGCTGGCGGCTCTTGAGCGCCATCACGTCGGCTTCCTCGCGGGTAAGCACGGCGCCGTCGCCGAGGAGATCCTCCTCCCGGACGGTGTCGATCTGCACCTCACCTTGGCGGGCAAGCGCCCGCAGAAGCTCGTCTTTGCGGGATCGGACAACCATCAGCCGGAGCTTTTTCATTTGTACAATGGCCATTTAGCTGTTCACGATCCTTTCCACTACGAGAGCTGCTGCTTCTCCAAGTTTTGCTTCCGCCTTGGCGCGAAGGCCGGCCTTGGCCTCCTCCAGCTCTGCCGTTCTCCGTTGTCCGTCGGCCTTGGCCTGAGCCTCTGCCTGCTCCCGCATGGCGCGAAGCTCGGTCTCCGCTCTGGTTTTCGCTGTTTCCAGCGCCTCCCGGCCGGCGTTTTCCGTGTCGGACAGCATCTGTCTTGCCTTGGCTTCCGCCGCGGCCACCGCGGCCTTGGCCTCGGTCTCCGCCTGTGTGATGCTTGTGATCGCCTCAAATGACATTGGCACACCCCCTCTGTTTCTGATTTTGCGAATACGAAGGCTTATAAAAAAGCCCAAAATCACACGATTCCATGATACCGCAAGACGGCCTGTTTTTCAAGTAGTTTCCAGCCTGCGGGTCATATTTTTTTGTGATCCCGCGACAGTTTTCCACAAAAATGAATCCCCCGCGTCACGCGGGGGAGTTCGATCCGTTTTCTGTTTTTCTTGCGCCGATCTCCACCCATGCCGGACGGAATCCGCAGCGGATGGCGATATTGCGGGAATGCTCGTTTGCCGCGGAGGTGCCGTAAAACGGGATGTCGCCCATCTCCTCGATCCTTTGCTTCATCCGGCCCACCAGATAGGTGCCCAGCCCTCGGGAACGCCAGTCGGGCAGCACGTCGATGCCGATCTGCATCCAGTGGGGCGCATCCTCCGAACAGCCCGCCATGGCGACGATCCGCTCCCCCTCCACGGCGCACACCGCCATCCGGTCGGGGCGCTCCGGGCGGTAATGGGAGCTCAGGGCGTTTTCCCAGCCCTGTCCGTAGAGGCTGCGGATCTCCGGCTCGGTGATCCACCGCACCGGCCAGTCCCCCTCCACAGGCGGGGAAAGCCGGGGAAGAAACATGTGAAAGGTCCCGGTCAGCTCCCAGCCCATGCGCTCCAGTCCCCGCGCCAGCGGGCGAAGATTGGGCAGCTCGAACAGCCAGTGTCCCTCCTTTCCCGCCATCCATCGGCCAAGGAATTCATGCAGCTCGGGCGCGGCGGTGATCACCGCGTTTTGCCCCAGCGTCACCATATGAAAGAAATATGGCTGGTCGGGATACCGCCTTCTCC
The DNA here is from genome assembly GCA_902797555.1 of Oscillospiraceae bacterium. Classification (GTDB taxonomy): domain Bacteria; phylum Bacillota; class Clostridia; order Oscillospirales; family Butyricicoccaceae; genus UBA4644. Next base: position 6,882 of record CADBTM010000175.1, on the reverse strand, counting down.
CCTCCCGCAGGGCGGGGACGGTGAGGATGTTTTCCACCCTGTCAAAATCCAGGGGATCACAGTTGTATTCCAGCGCCAGCAGCTGCCGCAGGCGGGCATCCAGCTCGTTCATCTTGTCCTCCGTTTCAAAAAAAGCCGCAGGACGCATCCTGCGGCGTTGGTTTGTTTATCCGTTGGAATCCTTCAGGTGGGGGATGTTCACATCGTCGGTGGTGATATCGGTGGTATAGGGATTGAGATACTCGTTGACGAAATCCACCACCTGCTGGGGATCGAGATAGACGTAGGCGACGCTCTTATAATAGCCGGTGGAGGCATAGGGCAGGGTGTCGCTGTGCACGTCCTCCTCAAAGTTGAGGTTGACGGCCACGTTGGTATAGAACCACACCATCTCACGGACGGTCATGTTGGTCTTGACGTTGGAATTGAAGATCTCGATATAATCGGTGACCTGATCCACCGAAAACTTTTTCATCACCTGCTTCATGGCGGCGATGAGGAAATCCTTTTGCCGGTTGACCCGTCCGAAGTCGTTTTCCGAGGTGCTGCGAAAGCGGACGAACTGCAGCGCCTTGTTGCCGTCCAAAAGCTGGTCGCCCTTTTTCAGATGGATGTCAAACCGCTTGTCCAGATCGGGGTGCACCATATCAAAGGGGACGGTATACTGCACGCCGCCGATGAGATCCACCATCTGCTTGAAGGCGTTCATGTTGACCACCACATAGAAATTGATGGGCACGCCGGTGATCTCGGTGACGTCCTGGCACATAGCCAGCTCGCCGGCACGGCCATAGGCGGCGTTGATCTTTTTGTTGGTGGCGCTGACGTCGATCTGGGTGTCCCGGTTGATGGAGACCAGATTGACCTTGTTGGCTTTGGTGTCCACCGAGCACAGCATCATGGTGTCGGTGTTGTAATCATCGGTGGTGCCCGCCAGCAGGATGGTATAATAACCCTCCTTCAGCTGTCGGCTGCCGTCGCCTTCCACCGGCTGGGCGATGGGATCGGTTCCCGAAGAGGAGTGCGTCACATCGGTCTGGCTGGGCAGGTCGTTTGCGGGATCGTTATTGGACGATTGCTCCGCAGGCTGCTTGACCGAGGGGTCGCCCACGGAGGTCTGGGTGGGAGGGGTGATGAAAAACCACGCCGCATAGGCGCCGAGGGCGATCACCACGGCGGCCACGATCCACGGCCAGATCTTTTTCTTCTTTTTATTGGTTGCGCCAACCGTAACGGACACCTCGTGTTTTCCCATACATGTACTCCTATATCAAGTCAGTTTTTTCGTCTAAGCCTAATCAGTATATCACAGTTCTTTTCCCGATTCCATAAAAAAATACTTAAAAATACCTAAATTTTTGATTTTGGGACGAAAACTTTCTCTTTTTGTCGCTGTGCTTCTCCATTTACAATCGGGAAAAACCATGCTATGATACTGATTGATGTCTGTATAGACCGCAAAAAAATCATTTGGTTCCGTAGGTCAAGCTATGCTGCAACATTTTTTATTCAGCCTCAATGCCACCCTTCCGGTGTTTGCCATCATGCTGCTGGGCTGGCTGCTGCGCCGATGGGGTCTGCTGGATCAGGAGTTTTGCCGGGTGAGTCAACGGTTCGTCTTTACCGCGGCGCTGCCCGCAATGCTCTTCCGCCAGATCACCTCCATGGACCTGAGCCAGCTGCTGGACGGCAAATTTCTGCTGTTCGCCGCCATTGTCAACACCGTTCCCCCGATGATCATCTGGGTGCTTGCCCACAAGCTCCTCCCCGACAAGCGGGAGGTGGGCGCCTTTGTGCAGGGCTCCTTTCGGGGCAATATCGCCCTTTTGGGTCCGGTGCTCATCCAGAATATCTGCGGGGTGGACAACTATACCCCCCTCATCGTGCTCATCGGCGTGCCGCTGAGCAATCTGATCTCGGTGGCCGTCCTCAGTCTGGAGGCCGACGGCGGCAGCCATATGGATCGCAAGGCGCTGGGCAAGGCGGCGGGGAACATCGTCAAAAACCCCATCATCCTCGGGATCCTGCTGGGTCTGCCCTTTGTCTTTTTCTCCATCCCCATCCCCGCCGTCTGCGACAAGGCCCTTTCCCTGCTGGCCAATATGGCCTCCCCCATGGCGCTGCTGCTCATCGGGGCGGATTTTCGCATGGAGGCCTTTCTGCAAAAGAAGAACAGCACGCTTCTGGCCACTGCCGTCAAGCTGCTGGCACTGCCCGCCGTCACGCTGCCGGTGGCGGTTGCGCTGGGCTTTCGCAACGACGCGCTGGTGGGGCTGCTCATCCTCAGCGGCACCCCCGCCGCCACGGCGTCCTTTATCATGGCAAAGGCCATGGGCAACGACGGCGTCCTTGCCAACGGCATCGTGGCCTGCTCCACGCTGCTTTCCGCCTTTACCGTCACCGGATGGGTCTTTGTCCTCCGGTCTCTCGGTCTGATTTAAGGGAGGGCGAGATATGCTGCAAAACTTTGTATACGCCCTCAACGCCACCCTGCCCGTCTTTGCCGTGATGGTGCTGGGGCACATTCTCCGGAGGATCGGCTTTTTCACCGAGGGCTTTACCAAAACGGCGGACAAGCTGGTGTTCCGGGTGGCGCTGCCCGTCACGCTCTTTCTGGACATCGCCAAAATGGACCCCTCCCAGCTTTTGGACGGACGGTTTGTCGCCTACTGTGCCGCTGTAACGCTGGTCAGCATCCTCGTCATCTGGGTGTTGACCAAGCTGCTCATGCGGGACAAAACCCAGGTGGGCGCCTTTGTGCAGGGCGCCTACCGCAGCTCGGCAGCCGTGCTGGGCGCCGCCCTCATCATCAATATCTACGGCGATGCAGGCTATGCCCCGCTGATGATCCTCGCTTCTGTCCCCATCTACAACGTGATGGCGGTGCTCATCCTTGTTCTGGAGGCGGGCGGCGGCGGAAGGCTGGACGGCGTCCGGCTGAAACGAGCCGCCGTCAACGTGCTCAAAAATCCGCTGCTCATCGGCATCGCTCTGGGCGTGCCCTTTGCCCTCCTTCATATTCCCCTGCCCTCGGCGGCAAACAAGCTTCTGACCATGGTCAGCTCGATCTCCACTCCCCTGGCGCTGCTGGCCATCGGGTCGGCCTTTGTCTGGGGCGACGCCATGAAAAAGGCCCGGCCCACCCTGCTGGCCTCGTGCATCAAGCTGGTGATCCTCCCCGCCGTCTTCTTGCCCCCCGCCATCGCGCTGGGCTTTCGGGACGCACAGCTCACCGCCATTCTCATCATGCTGGGCGCGCCGTCCACCCCCTCCGGCTATATCATGGCAAAGCAGATGGGCAACGATGGCATCCTTGCCAACGGCATCGTGGTGCTCACCACCCTGCTGGCCGCCGTCACCATCACCGGATGGATCTTCCTTCTGAAAACGCTTTCCCTGTTATAGACAGAAAAAATCCCGCCCTTGGGCTTCCCCCATGCCTTCCCCTTGAGGGGAAGGTGGCGGCTGCGCCGCCGGATGAGGTGACACCGATTTTCGATCCGGAGGGTCTCCTTCCCAGGCGCCTCACATCTCCCCCGCAAAAAAACAAAATCCCGCCCTTGGGCGGGATTTTCGCTATTCTATTACACTTTTTCGATCCACCTCAGGTCGTAGGGTTCAAAGACCACATTGCGATAGGCCTTTACGTCCAGCTTGACCCCCGTCCAGTCGGAATGGAGCTCGCCGGTCTGCTTGATGAGGATATCATAGAGGATATCGTAGGTCACGCCGTCCTCGCCGGTCTCCACAATGGTGGAATAGGGCAGGGTTTTGTGATAGGTGAGCTCGGTGCCGTGATAGTCGAAATGGAAGCCGCACCGCATCCGGCAGCCGTCCAGTCCGGTATAGGTCGCCACCTCACACAGATCCCGATAGATGGTGTCGTGATCCCGGTCATAGAGGTTTTCCGGCGTGGTGTCGGTATAGTCAAAGCGGAACTGGATGGGGCGGCCCAGCGCGCGGATCCGCTCGATATAGGGCACCAGCTTTTCCTTGGGATAGTTGCGGAAGAGCACGCAGTTGATGCGCACGGGAACGGGCATGCGGGCGATCAGGCTGTCGTCCGATTCCACCACGTATTTCACCAGATGGCGGGAGACGTTGATGCAGGTGATCTTGTCCTTGTTCTTTTCCGCAAAGGCGAGGATGTCGTCCTCGGTGACGCCGTTCATCAGCGGCAGAGTGGTGTTGATATACACCTTGTGGGTGCGGGGGATGGTGTCCAGCATGATCTGCAGATCCTGCAGATCGGCAAAGGGCTCGCCGCCGGTAAAGACGAAATCACAGCAAGGCGTGATGGCGTCCATCACCCGGATGCTGTGACAGATGGCCTTCACGCTGAATCCGGTCATATCCGCATATTCTTTTTTATTGACGCAAAACGGGCAGTTGTTGCCGCAGTCGTAGGGGACAAAGATGGTCACCGTTGCACCGCCTGCCCGGGTTTTGTATGGATTGCTCATGTCTTCCTCCGGTAGATACCGATATTGTAACTATTATATTTTACCCATCCGGTATAAAAAAGTCAAGCACTTTGTGGAGGCAAGTTGTTGATAAAAAACACAATCGCCCTGCGGGCGATTGTGTTTTTTTACTCACTTCACCGGCAGGGTGACGGTAAAGGCGCTTCCCCGGCCTTCGGAGGATTCCACGGAGATCTCTCCGCCCAAAAGCTGCAGGATCCGCTGCACCAGCGCAAGGCCGAGGCCGCTGCCCTCCTGCCTGCGCGAGCCGTCGCCCTGATAAAACTTGTCGAACATGTGGCGCTGCACCTCCGGGCTCATACCCGGCCCCTCGTCGGAGACGGTGACGGTGACCGCTCTGCCGTCCGACCGCATCTTCAGGCCCAGCGTGCCGCCCTCCGGGCTGAACTTGACGGCGTTGCTCAGCAGGTTTGCCCACACATGATACAGCAGCCGCTCGCAGCCGTCATACCGCACCTCGGCCAGCTCCACGTCCAGATTGAGCTTTTTCTCCCCCCACGCGGGTTCCAGCTGCACCAGCGCCTGACGAAGCTGCTCGTCCAGCCGGAAAAAGGTGCGGGGCATGTCCACCGTGTTCTGCTCCAGCTTGCTCAGCAGCAGGATGTTGCTCACCAGCGTGCTCAGGCGGCTCACGCCGCTCACGATCTTCTGGACGCACTCCTGCCGTTCGCTTTCGCTCAGGCTCTCGTCCTGCAGCAGCATGGAATAGCCCTCAATGGCGGTCAGCGGGGTTTTGAACTCGTGGGAGACGTTTGCGATAAAGTCCTCCCGCAGGGTTTCGATGGCGCCCAGCTCCCGCGCCATGGTGTTAAAGCTGTCGTAGGTGTCCCGGATCTCCCGGATCGAGCCGGTATATTCCAGCCGGAGATGAAAGTCTCCCTTTGCGATGCGCTTGCTGGCCTCGCTCAGCTGCTCCACCGGGCGCAGCAGCACCCGGCTCATCACGGCGGCGATCACCGTTCCGGCCACCGCCATCACCATGGCCAGACCCACGAGGATCATGCTGGTGCTGGGACGGGTGACGCCAAAGAAATAGAGCACAAACACCGTGATGCCCATCACGGCGGCCACGATCACCGTGATGACGCACGCCCAGAAAAAGAGGGACAGCCGCTTGCGGGCGGATTTTCGTTCAGCCATGCTTTTTCACCGCCTTATACCCCAGCCCGCGGACGGTGACGATCTCCACGTCGGGATTGTCCCGCAGACGATCCCGCAGACGGTTGATGTGCACATCCACCGTGTGGGGCTCGGTCTCGGAATCCAGCCCCCAGATGTCGTCCATCAGCTGCTGCCGGGTAAAGATCTGTCCCGGGAAGGAGGCCAGCTTGTACAAAAGCTGAAACTCCTTCTGGGGGAGGGTCAGCTCGGTCTCCCTCCACCGGACGGTGAAGGAATCGTATTCCAGCACGGTGTCGCCCACCGCTTGACGGTGCTCGGAGATCATCCGTGCCCGGCGCAGCAGGGCGTTGATGCGCAGCACCATTTCGTTGACGTTGACCGGCTTGACCATATAATCGTCGGTGCCCGACAAAAAGCCCTGCCGCATGTCGGCAAAGCTGTCCTTGGCGGTGATCATCAGCACCGGAGTGGAATCCCCCGCCTCCCGCAGTCGGCGCACCAGCGCATAGCCGTCCAGCCGGGGCATCATAATATCCGAAACGATCAGGTCGATGTATTCCCGCTCCAGCACCTCCAGTGCCTCCTGCCCGTCGCAGGCGCCCACGGGAGAAAAGCCGCTGCGGCTGAGCACTCTGCAAAAGAGCTCCCGCAGCTCGCCGTCGTCCTCGGCCACCAAAATGCGAAACACGCCCATCGCCTCCTTGCTTTTTTCGCCATTGTACCATATTTTCCCCGCCCTTTGAAGTTTTTTCTCAAAAAAGGGCGGGATTCTTTTCCCCGTTGATGAAAAGTTGAACTTCCCGTGATAAAGTGATAGGTAAGAAAGTGTACTTGGAGGACAGTATGGACAACAGCGGCATTCGGATCAGCGCAGACAGCACCTGCGACCTTTCTCCCGAGCTGATCCGCAGATACAACATTGCTATCACCCCCCTGCAGGTGGTGGTGGAAGGGCATTCCTATCGGGACGGCGAGGAGATCGACCCCGATCGGCTGTTCCAGATGGTGGACAAAACCGGCAAGGTGGGCTCTACCACGGCGGTCAACTATGAGGAATACCATCGCTTCTTCACGCAAAGGCTGCAGGACGCCGACGCGGTGATCCACTTTACCATCTCCAGCGATATGTCCTCCTGCTTTCAGAATGCCCGCACCGCAGGCGACGAGCTGAAAAACGTCTATGTGGTGGACTCCCGCAATCTGTCCACCGGCATCGGCCAGCTGGTGATCGATGCCTGCGAGATGGCCGAACGGGGCATGGCGGCCGACGAGATCT
>CADBTM010000174.1 GCA_902797555.1 Oscillospiraceae bacterium | reverse complement strand
GGGATTTGTATTATGATAGGGATACTTTCGACGAAAGGAGTGGCCGTGTGGCGGACAAGGAAAAAATCAAACAGATCACCGTAAACCGCAAGGCACGGCACGACTATTTCGTGGAGGAGACCTATGAATGCGGCATTTCTCTGGCGGGCACCGAGGTCAAAAGCCTGCGCGCCGGAACGGTGAACCTGAAGGACAGCTATTGCGCCGTCAAGGACGGCGAGATCTTTGTGGTGGGGATGCACATCTCCCCCTACGAGCAGGGAAACATCTTCAACCGGGACCCCATGCGTCAGCGCAAGCTGCTGATGCACAAGCGGGAGATCCTCAAGCTGTTCGGTCTGGTCAAGCGGGATGGCTACAGCCTGATCCCTCTCAGCCTCTACTTCAAGGGCTCCCGGGTCAAGCTGGAGCTGGGTCTGTGCAAGGGCAAAAAGCTCCACGACAAGCGGGACGACATGGCGCGCCGCGACGCCAACCGGGAAATGGATCGCGTGATGAAGGATCGGAACCGATAATTCTTCGAGATCGTTTCGGCAAATGCACCCGAGCCCGTTATCAGATGCCATTGATATGGAAAAAGCCGCCCAAGGGTGGAAAAATCTTCATCAAGTGTCATCGATATTATAAAAAATGTAGAAACACCTACCCGTGGGCGTAAAGGTTTCGACGGTTATCTTCAGATCATTATTTTGTAAAAAATAATAATAATAAAACTTATTAGGGGGCGTAAAGGTTTCGACGGGGATCTTGAGGCCGGTTAAGCGAGCAGAGGCGCCTGACCTCTATAAAATGGGCAAACCTTAAAACAAACGACAATTCTAATTTGTCTTACGCTGCCTGATTAGGCGGCCGTCTTTACCGGGAGGGCCACGACCCGGATAAAGGCGTGGATGAGTGGCGAACGTGAGTACGGTAAGCTTTGCCCGTGCCATGCATCATGAAGCTACTAAGGACGAGAGACTGGCGGCTGCCGCTCGTCTGAGGGAATGCAAATAACCGCCTGCGCTCGGAGAAAAACCGGAGGATGGGTTTTCGGACAGGGGTTCGATTCCCCTCGCCTCCACCATGCAAAAAGGCTCTGCCCATTCGGGCAGGGCTTTTTGAAAACCCGTTGTATCTGCGGCGAAACAATGGTATAAATAGGTTATACAGGTTTCCGGAAAACGGGTGCGGCTGCTTGGGTCGCTCTTCAGAGGGAAAACGAAAGGAGAAAACGCGATGGAAAACAAATTGTTTGAACTGGCTGCAAGGCGCAGGTCGATCAGAAAATATACCAAAGAGCCCATCCGCGACGAGATCCTGACCGAAATCATGAAGGTGGCGCTTGCCGCGCCCTGCTCCTTCGGTCACAGACCGGTGGAATTCGTCGTGGTGCGGGACAAGCAAGCCATCCGGGAGCTTGCAGCCTGCAAACGCCTCGGCGGCAGTCAGATCATCGGCGCGGACGCCGTGATCGTCACCATGGTAAAGCTGGATCGGGGCGAGTTTTGGATCGAGGATGGCGCCATTGCTTCCGCGTATATCCTTCTCGCCGCGGAGCAGTATGACGTCGGGGCTTGCTGGGTGCATATCCGCAACCGGGCCGGACAGCAAGCATCCTCCGACGAGGAAATCCGCGGGCTGCTGGGTGTTCCGGAAGGCTATGCCATGCTCAACCTGATTGCCCTCGGCAGCAAGGGCGAGGACAAGAAAGGATATTCCGAGGCCGATTTTGATTTCGGAAAGGTTCATTATGAGTCTTTCTGATTCTTCCATTTCAAGGGGAGCGCAAATCGAAAAGGACAGGATCCGTCTGGTTCCCATGACGGCCGAGGCCATCCCCCTGTTTCTGCGTCGGTTTGTTCTTAAAAGAAAAAAACGCCTGCCTTGCGGCAGGCGTTTCCTGTTTATTTTGCGTATTCCACGGCGCGGGTCTCGCGCACAACGTGCACCTTGATCTGGCCGGGATAATTGAGCTCGTTTTCGATCTTCTTGGAAAGATCCCGCGCCAGCAGCACCATATCGTCGTCCTTGATCTGGTCGGGATTGACCAGGATGCGGATCTCCCGTCCGGCCTGGAAGGCAAAGCACTTTTCCACGCCGGGCATGCTGGAGGCCAGCTCCTCCAGACGCTCCAGACGCTTGATGTAGGCTTCCAGATTTTCTCTGCGGGCGCCGGGGCGGGCGGCGGAGATGGCGTCGGCGGCCTGCACCAGACAGGCGATGACCGTCTTGGCCTCCACGTCGCCGTGGTGCGCCTCGATGGCATGGATGACGTCTTCCTTCTCCCGATATTTGCGGGCGAGCTCCACGCCGATGGCGACGTGGCTGCCCTCTACCTCGTGGGTGACGGCCTTGCCGATATCATGCAGCAGGCCGGCGCGCTTGGCAAGGGTGATCTGCGCGGAGGGGAGGTTGAGCTCGCTGGCCAGCAGACCGGCGATGTGGGCGACCTCGATGGAGTGCGCCAGCACATTCTGGCCATAGCTGGTGCGGTAGCGCATCCGTCCCAGCAGCTTGACCAGCTCCTGATGGACGCCGTGGATGCCCGTCTCAAAGACGGCACGCTCGCCCTCCTGCTTGATGATCTGCTCCACCTCACGCTGCGCCTTTTCCACCGTCTCCTCGATGCGGGCGGGGTGGATGCGGCCGTCGGTGATCAGCTTTTCTAGCGAGAGGCGCGCCACCTCACGGCGGACGGGATCAAAGCTGGACAGGGTGATGGCCTCGGGGGTATCGTCGATGATCAGATCAACGCCGGTAAGGGTTTCCAATGTGCGGATGTTGCGGCCTTCGCGGCCGATGATGCGACCCTTCATCTCGTCGCTGGGCAGAGGCACCACAGAGACGGTGGCCTCGCTGGCGTGGTCGGCGGCGCACCGCTGGATGGCGGTGGCGATGATATCCCGAGCCTTTCCGTCGGCCTCATCCTTAAGCTGGCGCTCGATTTCCTTGATTTTGACGG
>CADBTM010000173.1 GCA_902797555.1 Oscillospiraceae bacterium | reverse complement strand
TTTTAGGAATCATGATCATCACAGAATCGAGGTAAACACAGATGGAAAACACTCCACGCAAAAAAACGCTTGTCATCGGCGTGATCGGCGCAGACGTTCACGCGGTTGGCAACAAGATCCTGTATCACGCATTTACCGAAGCGGGCTTTGACGTGGTCAACCTGGGCGTCATGGTTTCTCAGGAAGAATACATCGCCGCCGCCATCGAATCCAACGCCGATGCCATCGTCATCTCCTCCCTGTACGGTCAGGGCGAGCTGGACTGCCGCGGCATGCGGGAAAAGTGCGACGAGGCCGGCCTGAAGGGCATCCCCCTGCTGGTGGGCGGAAACATCGTCATCGGCAAGCAATCCTTTGAAGAGGTGGAGAAGCGCTTCAAGGCCATGGGCTTTGACCGCGCCTTCCCCCCGGGAACGCCTCCCGAGACCACCATTGCCGCTCTGCACGAGCTGCTGGACAACAAGGACTGATCCATGAAACCCGTTTTGCTCATTGATTTCGGCAGCACCTACACCAAGATCACTGCCGTGGACGTGGAGGGCGAGACCATTCTCGGCACCGCCTCGTCCTATACCACCATCGAGACCGACATCAACGACGGTCTGCACAACGCCCTGTCCCGGCTGGAACGGGACTGCGGCAAGCTGGATTTTGCCGAGACCTATGCCTGCTCCTCCGCCGCCGGAGGGCTGCGGATGGTCACCTCCGGCCTTGTGCCCGAGCTGACCAGCGAGGCCGCCCGTCTGGCCAGTCTGGGGGCGGGCGCAAAGGTCATTCAGGTCTATTCCTTCCAGCTCACCGAGGACGATCTGGAGGAGATCCAGCGGATCAAGCCGGATATCTTTCTGCTGGTGGGCGGAACGGACGGCGGCAACACCGAATGCATCCTCCACAACGCCCAGATGCTGGCGACCATCTCCCCCGCCTTTCCCATCGTCATCGCGGGAAACCGGACGGCCGCACGTCAGTGTGCCCGGATTCTGGAGGGCTGCACGGTGCACGTCTGCGACAACGTGATGCCCAAGTTCGGTGTGCTCAACATCGAGCCCACCCAAAAGCAGATCCGGGAGATCTTTCTCCATCGGATCATTCAGGCCAAGGGTCTGAGCAGCGCCGCAAGGCTGCTGGATGACATCATGATGCCCACTCCCTCCGCCGTGCTGCAGGCCATGACTCTGCTGGCACAGGGCTGTGAGGGCGAAAGCGGCATCGGTGACCTGATCGCAGTCGCCGTGGGCGGCGCCACCACCGACGTTTATTCCATCGCCGACGGCATGCCCCGCCAGATGAACACCGTCTACAAGGGGCTGCCCGAGCCCTATGCCAAGCGTACCGTGGAGGGCGACATCGGCATGCGCTACAGCATCCACGGCATCGTGGAGGCCGCCGGTATCCAGTCGGTGGCTCAGCTCTCCGGGCTGAGCGCTGCCCGGGCACAGGAGCTGGTGGACTATCTGGGTACCCACACCGACGTGGTGCCCGGCGACGATCCCGAGCTGGAGGCGCTGGACTATGCGCTGGCCTCCCTCGCCATCGAAACGGCGGTCAGCCGCCACGCAGGCACCATGGAGGAAACCTACACCATGATGGGGCAGACCTTTGTCCAGTCGGGAAAGAACCTGACCGAGGTGCGGCAGGTGATCGTCACCGGCGGCAGTCTGATCCACACCAAGCGCACGGCGGCCATCGCTGCCCACGCGCTGTTTGATCCCACCCATCCCGCCTCCCTGCGTCCCAAGCAGGCCGCCATCCGGGTGGATCGCTCGTATATCATCGCAGCAATGGGACTGCTTTCCTCCCACTATCCGCAGACAGCACTGCGAATCTTAAAAAAGGAGCTGGACAACAATGGATATCCAGAACAAACGTATTCCCGATGATGAGTTTGCCCGTCTGCGCCGGGAGGTGCTGACCCAGTGGCCCACCGGCGCAGCCGTCGATCTGCAGGAGGCTGTGGACTATCACAAATCCATGCCCGAGGATCGCATCTTTTCCAAAAAGCTGATCAAGGCCAAGGCTGCCCACAAAACGCTGGTTCAGCCCCGCGCCGGCGTGCCCGTCATCGAGGAGCACATCAAGCTGATGCAGTATCTGGAGAAGGAGGGCGAGGCCGATCTGCTGCCCACCACCATCGACAGCTATACCCGTCAGAACCGCTATGAAGAGGCCGAAAACGGCATCAAGGAATCCATCCGTCTCAATCGCGCCATGCTCAACGGCTTTCCCGCCGTCAACCACGGCGTAGAGGGCTGCCGCCGGGTCATCGAGAGCGTGCACACTCCCCTGCAGGTGCGTCACGGCACCCCCGACGCCCGCCTGCTCACCGAGATCACCTATGCCGGCGGCTTTACCAGCTATGAGGGCGGCGGTATTTCCTACAATCTTCCGTACTGCAAAAATGTTCCGATGGAAACGACCATCCGCTCCTGGCAGTATGTTGACCGGCTGACGGGCCTG
>CADBTM010000172.1 GCA_902797555.1 Oscillospiraceae bacterium | reverse complement strand
TGGCGATATAGCCCTGCTCCTCCAGCCGGTAGAGGACGGGGTAGAGGATGGAAATGGTGTATTTCCCGTCGCTGCGAGCCTTGAGCTCGGCGGAGATCTCATAGCCGTACATGGGCTTTTGGGACAGCAGACGGAGAACCACCAGAGGGCTGGTGGCTCGTTTGAAATAGGAGATAAAGGAATGTCCCGTGTTTTCCATGCTTCCGGCGGCCTTTCTTGATACTCATACAGATACAACTTAAATATACCACACGATTTTTTAAAAAGCAATATATAGCATTGACAAATATCGATTCCTATGGTATAGTGGGGCAAAAGGGGGGATGGACGATGGACGGAAGGACGCGACTTGTCCGCACGCCGAAAACGACGGCGCTGTGGATCCTGCTGACCGCAGTGATGACGGCATTTCTTACGGTGGCCGTATCGCTGTGGCTTTCGGCGGCACAGCTGGCCAAAACGGTGGACGAACACCATACCGCCGTCGCCGTCCGCACCGACCGGGCTGTGACCGGCACCTATATCGACGGCGGCTACAGCTATTCCATGAGCAGCCGCACCTTCTCTCAGGAGGAGATCGACTGGCTGAACGGACTGGATTCGGTGAAGGCCGTGCGCATCCACACCCTTTCCGGGGCGTACAGCCCGGATTTTGAGCCCGTCCTCGGCATCCGCAAGGAGCGGAGCTGGTCGGGGGATGGCAACACGTGGAGCAACAGCACCGTCCTCGTCACCGGTCGTCTGGAGAGCATCGTCGACGAATGGGGCGGCGGGCATACCGGCGTCTTTGCGGTGGAGCAGGTGGTGTGCGCCCATCCCGAGCTGACGGAGAGCATGTTTACCGTCAGCCCGAGCGGCACCTTTTATCTCCGTCTGCCCAATCTGAATGCGGGCGGCGAGCCGGTCTCCTTTTTGCAGGAGGGCAGGCGCTATGCCCTGTGCGGCAAATACGTGGCGTGGCGGGATGTCATCGCCACCCGGGAGGGCGAAGTCTGGGCGCCCGCGCTCTATCTGGAAACCGGAGTGACGGAGCAGCGCGGAAAGCTGCTCGTTCATGGCATCCGGGAGCGGTATGCGGACGAAGCCGGCACATGGCGGGAAGGGGAGCTGCAATATCTCTGCCCCGTGGCGCAGGAGCTGGACGGGGATGCCGACGAATTCTTTGCCCGGGAGGGCATCTGGAAGGACTATCTCGCCGCGCTGGAGCGCTATCTGCATGCTCTTCCCGTGCTGGGGACGGAGAATGTGGAAAGTATGTACCTCTTCGTCACCAACGGGGCGAGGATCATCGAAGGGCGCAGCTTTACCGAGGAGGAATATGACTCCGGGGCAAGGGTGCTCCTCCTGTCCGAGCCGGAGGCGCACAAGCACGGCCTGCAGGTGGGCGACAGGGTAGAGCTGCGGCAATTTTTGTGCACGGGCACGGGCGCCGAGGGGGACGCCTATCAAAACCCCTCCACCGATCTCCTGAATGTTCACGGCAAGCTTTTCCGCCCGGTGGTGGGCGAGCTGGATATGGACACGAAAATGGGGGAGAGCGAGACCTTTACGCTGGTGGGTATCTACCGGATGGATGAAAACTGGTCCTACGGCTCCTATGCCTTCACCTGCGATACGGCGATTGTCCCGCAGCGGGCGCAGATCGCCGGCGCGTGGGGAAGGGACAGCGAGGATCTCTACGGCGTCTATCTGACGGTGGAGCTGGTCAACGGCAAGGTGGACGATTTTCGTCTGGCGGTGTCGTCTTCGCCCTACGCCGGGGAGTTTTACACGGCGGATCAGGGCTTTGAACAGGTGCAGAAAAGTCTGAACGGCCTCTCTTTTTCCGCACAACGCCTGTTGTGGATCGCGCTGGCGGCATGGGGGATCTTTTTGCTGCTGGTGCTGATGCTTTATCAAAGCGGACAGCGGAACAATCTGGGCATCATGCGCTCGCTGGGCGCCTCGCCCCGTCAGGCAGAAGGGTATCTGTGGGGCAGCGGGATGGCTGTGGCTGCGGCAGGGGTGATCCTCGGCGCGGCGGTCAGCAGCCTCGCCCTGCGAGCCATGCAGCAGACCGTTTTGTCCGACGCGCTGGCACAGATCGACCGGACGGCCTTTTCCGGCGGGGCGGCGATCTCCGACGAGGCGCTGGCCGGAATGGTGAACGCAAGCAGCCTTTCTCCGGGACAGCTTGCCCTGCTGGCGCTGGCGCAGCTGTGCGTCATCGGACTGCTGCTGTGGGTGCACGCCCGCAGACTGTCCCGCATGGCGCCCAGACGGCTGATGGGGGTGTAACATGGACGGATTTGTATGGAAACGGATGATCCGGCGGCCATGGCTCAGTCTGCTGGGATTGCTGATCAGCGCCCTGTTGTGCGTGCTTTTGTGCACGCTGTCGGGCTATCTGGACGGGGAAAAAACCCGCCTGTCCGACGTGCGGAACAGCTATGACATCCTGTGCGTGGTGTCCGACATCCGGGGCACCAAAACCGACGGTCTGGGCATGAGCCATATTTATTCCGATTTTCTTTTGGACAAGGAAAATGGCATCGGTGCCTTCGTCCGGGACGCCCGGCTGACCAAGGTTTTCTCCTATCGTCTGGACGGCGGCGCCGGACAGATGATCGGCGTTTCGGGCGAGACCTCCGCCGAGGTGCTGGACAGCAGGCTGGGCGGGGAGTTCGAAACCGACGAGGAGGGCTTTTTCCTGTCGGAGGAGTATCTCTGCCTGATGCCTCAAAACCTGTATCCCCAGTATGCGGGGCAGACCGTGACAGTGGAGGTCACCGACACGGCGGGCGCCTCCCCTCTGAATCCCAACGGGGGCACGGGAAAGGCAGAGTTCCGCGTGGCGGGCTGGTATCGGGGCACCGGCACGGAGATCTATATCCCCTATCCCGCCTCGCAGCGATTGGGGTTCCTGCTGGCGGGACTGTCCACCACCGATTCCGCCGCCTTTTTGCTGGCGGACAACAGCCGTCTGGACGAGCTCTCTGCCGCGGCGCAGCCCATGCTTATGCCGGTGAATCCCGGCGAGGCCGCGCCCAAGGGGCTGTACGCCCTCACCATTCACGACGAGCAGTACCACGCCACCCTGACCGCCATGGAGCAAAACATCCGGCGGCTGCAGTATCTTTTGCCCCTGATCGCCCTGCTCAGCCTGGGGGCGGGCTTTTTGGTGGGCGTGCTGGCCACACGGGGCGAGGCGCGCACCTACGCCCTCATGCGGACGGTGGGGCTCACCCGGGGAAAGCTGTTCTGCACCGTGCTGCTCCAGCAGATGCTTTTGCCGGTGCTGGCCTCTGGGGCGGCCGCCGTGATTCTCAGGCAGCCTCTCCCGGCGGCGGGATTTCTTCTCTGCCTTGCCGTGGGCTGCGCTCTGGCGATAGGACGCTCGGTCCGCATCGCCCCCAGCGCCATTCTGCGCAGTCAGGAATAAACGAGGAGGAACGATATGGAAATTTTGCGAGCGGAAAACCTTTCCTTTTCCTATGTGAACAAATATCAGACCGTCAACGCGGTCAAGCACGTCAGCTGCGGCTTTGAGCCGGGAAAGACCTATGCCATCGTGGGGCGCTCGGGCAGCGGCAAGACCACCCTCCTCAGCCTGCTGGCCGGACTGGAGCAGCCCACCGAGGGAGACGTGTTCTTTGAGGGCAAATCCACCCGGGAGATGGACTGCGACGCCTATCGCCGGGATCACGCCGCCGTGATCTATCAGAGCTACAACCTGTTTCCCCTGCTGACGTCCGAGGAAAACGTGCTCTATCCCATGAAGCTGAAAAAGATCCCCCGCAAGGAGGCGCTGGAGCGCGCCCACACCCGGCTGACCGCCGTGGGCATCACCCAGGAGGAGTGGGGGAGGTTCCCCTCTCAGCTCTCCGGCGGACAGCAGCAGCGGGTGGCCATCGCCCGGGCGCTGGCGGCAGGCAACCGGATCATCCTCGCCGACGAGCCCACCGGCAATCTGGACATCAGCAGCGGCGAGCAGGTGATGGAGCTGTTGATGGAGCTTGCCCACAAGGAGGGCTGCGCCGTCATCGTCATCACCCACGATCTGGAGATCGCCTCCCAGATGGACGAGATCTACACCGTCCGCGACGGCGAGCTGATAACGGAATAACGGGAGCCTTTCTTCCCAAAAATAAGAAAGCCGCTGCAATTTGCAGCGGCTTTCTTGTTCTGTTTTTTCAGATCGCGTTGAGCAGAGTCTCCACATTTTCCTCGGTGGTGGCCCAGCTGGTGCAGAAGCGGGCATAGCGGTGATTCTCGTCGGCGGGACCGTAATCGTCAAAGGAAAAGTCCTTGGACAGGCGCTCGATCTGCTCGTAGGAGAGGATGGGGAACTGCTGGTTGGTGGGGCTGTCGCACATGAAGGAATAGCCCTTTGCGGCAAAGCCCTCCTTCAGCTTTTTCGCCAGATCCATGGCGTGCTGACCCAGCTTGAAATAGAGGCCGTCGGTAAAGAGCACGTCAAACTGCAGACCCAGCAGACGTCCCTTTGCCAGCAGACCGCCCCGCTGCTTGATGAGCGAGCGGATGTCGGGAATGAGGGCGGGATCGGGGATCACCAGCGCCTCGCCGAAGAGAGCGCCCACCTTGGTGCCGCCGATATAGAAGATATCGCACAGGCGGGCGATGTCGGGCAGGGTGATGTCGGTGCCGGGGACGGCCAGACCGTAGCCCAGCCGCGCGCCGTCCAGATAGAGGGGCAGGCCCAGCTTGCGGCAGGACCGGGAAAGCTCGGTCAGCTCGGCCAGGGTATACATGGTGCCCGTTTCGGTGGGATGGGAGATATAGACCATGCCGGGCTTGACGATGTGCTCCCACGAGGCGTCGTTTTTCCATGCCTCATAGGCGTCCTCCACCATCTTTCCGGTGAGCTTGCCGTCCTGATTGGGCAGGGCGAGCACCTTGTGGCCGGTGCCTTCGATGGCGCCCGACTCGTGGCAGTTGATGTGGCCGGTGTCCACGGCGATCACGCCCTCCCACGGACGCAGCAGGGAATAGATCACGGTGGTGTTGGTCTGGGTGCCGCCCACCAGATAATGGACGGCGGCGCCGGGACAGGCGCAGGCCTGACGGATCTTTTCTGCGGCAGATTCGCAATAGGGATCCACCTCATAGCCGATGGTCTGATCCATGTTGGTTTCGATGAGCTTTTGCAGGATGGCGGGATGTGCTCCCTCCAGATAGTCACAGTCAAATCGGATCATAACAGCCGCTCCTTTATTTCAAAATCATTCTACATAGGATAGTAGCAGAAACCCACGGGAAAAGCAAGACGAAAAACCGGCTTTTCCCGCTCTTTACAGAATGGGGGAAAATTGGTATACTGAAAGCAGATTATTTGCGAAAAGAGGACTTTTCCAAATGGAGCAGACCAGAGAAGAAAAGATGCTTTTGAATACACTCGCCGCCATCCGTCCCGCCGACGAGGCGGCCATGACCGCCGCCCGGGCGCGGCAGGACAGCCTGGCAAAACCGCCCCGCAGTCTGGGCAAGCTGGAGGAGCTGTCCATCCGTCTGGCGGGCATGACGGGGCAGGTGCACAACCAGGTGGACAAGCGGCGCATCGTGGTCTTTTGCGCCGACAACGGCGTGTGCGCGGAGGGCGTGTCCGCCACGCCCCAAAGCGTCACCTTCAGCCAGACCATCAACCTGACCCGGGGACTGACGGGGGCGTCCAGCCTGGCAAAGCACTTTGGCGACGAGCTGCGTGTGGTGGACGTGGGCGTGATGTGTGACGTGCCCTGCCCGGAGGTCATCCAAAAGAAGGTGGCCTACGGGACAAAAGACCTGCTGCGTGAGCCCGCCATGACCCGGCAGGAGGCGCTGCGCGCCATCGGCGTGGGCATCGAGCAGGCGGTGATCGCCAAAATGGACGGTGTGGAGCTGGCGGGCGTGGGAGAGATGGGCATCGGCAACACCACCACCTCCTCCGCCGTGCTGGCGGCGCTGACGGGGATGGAGGTCGAGGACGTCACCGGACGGGGCGGCGGTCTCACCGACGCCGCCTTTGCGCGAAAAAAGCAGGTGATCTCGGAGGCCCTTGCCCTGCACAAGCCGGACAAAACCGATCCGGTGGACGTTTTGCACAAGGTGGGCGGACTGGATCTCTGCGCCATGTGCGGATTCTTTTTGGGCGCGGCGGCCGAGCGCATGCCGGTGGTCATCGACGGCTTTATCTCGGCGGTGGCCGCCCTGTGCGCATACCGCCTCTGTCCCGCGGCGCGGGACTATATGATCCCCTCCCACGCGTCCTTCGAGCTGGGCTATCCCAAGGCGATGGACGAGCTGGGGCTGCGCCCCTTCTTGCTGCTGGATATGCGTCTGGGCGAGGGCAGCGGCTGCCCGCTGGCTTTTTTGACGGTGGAGGCCGCCTGCGCCGTGATGAACGAGATGGCCACCTTTGCCCAGGCCGCCATCGACGACGGCTATCTGGAGGAGATCCGCAGGGGAGACGCCTTTTCGGTAGGGGAGAAACAGGTATGACCGTCTTTTTGTCAGGCGGCGCGAAAAACGGCAAGTCCATGCTGGCGCAGCGTCTCAGCAAGGCGCTGGCCGGAGGGGGACGCCTCTATTATGCCGCCACCATGATCCCCCACGACGGGGAGGACGACGCCCGCATCGCCCGCCATCGGCGGGAGCGGGAGGGCTGGGGCTTTGAAACGGTGGAATGCGGCCGGGACGTGATGGCCGCCTTTTCCCATCTGCCCCGGGGCACGGTGCTGTTTGACAGCGTGACGGCGCTCATGGCAAACGAGATGTTCCACGGCCCCGAAATCGATACGGAGGCGCCCCTCCGCGTGCGGGAGGAGCTGAACGCGCTGGCCGATTGGGCGGAAAACGCCGTGTTCGTCAGCGATTTTATCTACAGCGACGCGGGGCATTACGACCCGTGGACCGAGCAGTACCGCCGGGCGCTGGCCGAGGCCGACCGGGAGCTGTGCCGTCGGTGCGACGCGGTGGCCGAGCTGTGCGCCGGCAATATCATCGTACACAAGGGGGTGCTGCCCGAATGAAAACACTGTGGTACGCTTTTTGGATGTGCTTTGGGATGTTTTGCGGCATCCCATGCCCGGTAAAGATCTGGGATGAGCAGGCGCGACCCCGGATGATCTCCTGCCTTCCGCTGGTGGGCGGGGTGATCGGCGCCTGCACGGTGGGGATCTATGCCCTGCTGACCCGTCTGGGACTGCCCTATGCCGCCGCCATGACGGCGGCGCCGTGGCTGCTTTCGGGCTGCATCCATCTGGACGGATATATGGACTGCTGCGACGCCATCTTCTCCCGGCGGGAGCTCAAGCGCCGGCAGGAGATTCTGAAGGACTCCCATGTGGGCTCCTTTGCCGTCATCGGCATGGCGCTGCTGGCGATTGTGACCTTCGAGCTGTGGCGGGAAAGCGACGGGGTGGCCCTGCTTCCGCTGGCGCTCATCCCGGTGGTCAGCCGGAGCTGCGCCGCGGTGGCTGTCTCCCGGATGAAGCCCATGGAGACCAGCCAATATTCCGGCGGCTTTCAGCAAAAGAAAACGCCGCTGGCGCTGCCTGTTTTCTGCCTGATTTTATGCGCCGCGGCCTGCTTTTTGCCCGGGATCGGGCTGGGCGCGCTGGCTCTGCCCGCCTGCTGCGCAGGCTATTGGCTGGCGGCACTGGCGGCCGACCGGGAGCTGGGCGGCATGTCGGGCGACGTTTCGGGCTTTGCCCTGACGGTGGGCGAGCTGTGCGGTGTGGCCGCCCTCACCCTGCTGCACTGAGAAAGGAGCAAACTATGGATCTGATCATCGGAGGCGCCTATCAGGGCAAAAGCGAATATGTGATGCGCACCTACGGCCTTCGGCCCGACGGCATTTTCTCCTGTGGGGAGGAAGGACTTCCCGATTGGGACGCGCCCTGCGTCAGGCATCTGGAGCGCTTTGCCCTGTGGTGCATCCGCCGGGGAAAGCAGCCCGAACGGGAGATCCTTGCCTATCGGAACAGGTGGAAAAACAGCGTGCTGGTGTGCGACGACATCTCCTGCGGGGTCGTCCCCATGGACGCAGAAGATCGGGCATGGCGGGAGGGCACCGGCAGGATGCTGGCCGCCCTCAGCCGGGAGGCAAACACGGTCACCCGCCTGTTTTGCGGCCTGCCGCAGCGGCTGAAATAGGAGGAAGTATGCAAACCATCTGGCTCATTCGCCACGGCGAGACGGCGGCCAACCGGGATTGGCTGTATTGCGGGCGCTCCGACCTGCCGCTGACGGCGGAGGGAGAAGCCGCCCTGCGGGAATTGCATGAAAATGGCGGCTATCCCGACCCATCCGGTCTGCGAAAGATCACCTCCGGCATGCGCCGCACCGAAAAAACGGCGGAGATTTTGTTCGGCGGGGAGGGCTGGGAGCGTATGCCCGCTCTGCGGGAGATCGATTTCGGAGATTTTGAGCTGCAAAGCTATGACAGTCTGAAGGACCAGCCCGACTATCAGCGCTGGCTGGAGGGCGACAACGAAAAAAACCGCTGTCCCCACGGGGAGAGCGGCGAGGATATGCGCCTGCGGGTGTTGGGCGCGTGGCGGGACATCGTGGACGACGGGCGGGATGCCGTCATCGTCACCCACGGCGGCCCCATCGCCGCCATTCTGGAGGATGCCTTTCCCAACAGTGGAAAGACCCGCTATGACCTCCAGCCAAAGCCGGGTCACGGCTGGAAAATCCAGCTGGAAAACGGCGCGGGGGTGCATCTGGAGGCGGTACCTCCTCAGCGGGAGGAAGCGCCTGCAGAGGAAGAACGCTTTTTGCCCGTACGGTGGGCGTGGGTAGCGGGAGGCATGCTGGCGGGGTTTGTGCTGTCTGTTCTGGCCGCGGGAGTGTGCGCCCAAGGAGGGCATCCCACGGCGGCCATCGCGCTGGGCGTGCTGGCGATCCTGCTGCTGGCGGGCTGCACCGCCGTGCGGGTGATCAGGCTGCGCTGCCCTTACTGCGGAAAAGGGGTGGCGCCCCTGCGGGATCTCAGCGGGAGCAAGTGCTTCTGTCCCCGCTGCGGCAAGCCACTCCGCTATGAAAAACACTGAGGAACGCCCATGGAAAGCTTTACCTTCAAGCTGCAAACCGAGGACAAAAAGCCCCTGTATGAGCAGCTCTACCGCCATATCATCGGCGAGATGGAGGCGGGACGGCTGCGCGAGGGGGAAAAGCTGCCCTCCAAGCGGGCGTTGTGCGCTCATCTGGGGGTGAG
>CADBTM010000171.1 GCA_902797555.1 Oscillospiraceae bacterium | reverse complement strand
GATGTGCTGGCGAACGTGGCGGGCGTAGAATCCAACGCCGCTGCCGAGGCCTATACCGACGAGCAGCTGGAGCCTCTTTTCCGCGTGAACATTTACGGCACCATTTACACCAACCAGGCCGCCTACAAGGTGTTCAAGGAGGAGGGCGTGGAAGGCTCGATCATCAACTATGCTTCCGACGTGGCGCTCTCCGGCATGCCCAACGGCGCGGGCTACGCCTGCTCCAAGGGTGCCGTGCTCAGCTGGAGCCGCTCGGTTGCCATGGAATGGGGCATCGCCTCCAACGTGCGCACCAACTGCGTCAATCCCACCATCAAGACCCCCATGTATCAGCAATGGCTGGACACCGTCGATCCCAAGGTCAAGGAGATGCACCTTGCCGGACTGAAGATGCGCTATCCCATCGACGGCTCGATGGGTGAGGCCGAGCGGGATCTTACCCCTGTCATGGTCTTTTTGGCCAGCGAGGGCTCCCGGTATATCAACGGCCAGATCTTCTGCGTCAACGGCGGATCCAATATGGTTCGCTGAATCCTGTCCCACCATCGCCCCGCGGAGAGCCTCCGCGGGTTTTTTTACGCAAAAACGAAAAAACTGATAAAAACTTAATAATAATTAAGAGGAAACTTTCGCTCTCTTATGGTATACTTTGCATACGACAATCCACTGTCAACGAAGAGGAGCCCCTATGTCTGACACCAACACCCCGATCCAAGAGCGGAAAAAGCCCCGCGGTCTGATCCTCACCCTGCTGGTCAATCTGTTGATCGTGGGGTATATCGCCCTGCGGGAATATCGGAAGGAATCGGGCAGCGCACAGCATCTGCCCCTTTCGGCCATCCGGCCCCAGTATCTTTTGCTGGGGATCGCCTGCTTTTGCGTGGCCGTTGCCATGGATCGGATAAAGTATCGCCATATGCTGATGACCTCCGAGGGCAGGGACGACCCCCGGGGTGCTTTTCGCTGCGCGCTGCTGGGCAAGTACTATGACAACGTGACCCCCTTCGGCGCAGGCGGTCAGCCCTTCCAGATCCACTATCTGCTCAAGCGGGGCTATTCCACCGCCACGGCGGCCGCACTGCCGGTCATCGGCTTTCTCACCCAGCAGCTGGCCTTTTGCGCCATCGCCGCGGTGGTGTTCATCGCAAACCGCAAAGCGGTGGACGCTCTCCCCGTGATCCGGGTGAGCGCCTATGTGGGACTGGTGATGTACCTGCTGCTTCCCGTGGGGATCCTGCTCTTTGCGGCTGCGCCGGGGGTGTTTCACCGGCTGATCGGCGGGTTTGCAAAGCTGTTGGGCAAGCTGCACATTTTGAAGGACCCTCAAAAGCTGTCGGACAGCATCTCCGGCTCGATGAACGAATATGTCTCCGGCTATCGTCTGCTCAACAAGCGCCCTCACTTTTTTGCCCGGCTGCTGCTGGACAGCCTGATTTTTCAGACAGCCATCCTGTCCATCCCGTTTTTCATGCTGCGCGCCTTTGGCAGCGGGCAGAGCTGGTGGACGGTGTTTTCGCTGGTGGTCTATGTCTATGCGGCGGTGACCGTCATTCCCACGCCGGGCAACGCCGGCGCGGCGGAGGGGTCCTTTTACGCCGTGTTTTCCACGCTGGAGGGCGGGGCGCTCTTTTGGGCGATGATCGGCTGGCGTCTGCTGGTCTATTACACCTGGCTGGCCGCCGGATTGATCGTTCTGGCGCGGCACGCCTCTGCCCGGGAGGATGCGCCCAAAAAGAAAGTCCCCTCAGACAAGCCGCTGCAGGCGGCCATGTTTGTGGATGCCTACTATCCCCGGGTGGACGGAGTGGTGCGCACGGTGGACGCCTATCAGCGGTGTATCCGCGCCGGGGGTGGACAATGCTTTGTGGTCTGTCCCCGCGCCGACGGACAGGATGAGCTTCCCGAGCCGGCGGAGGTCATCCGCACCCCCGCGCTGCGGGTGCCAGGCTTTGCCTTTCTGGTGCCCCTGCCGTGGATGAGCAAAAAGGATCGCGCCCGACTGAAAGACGTCCAGGTGCTCCATGCCCATTCTCCCTTCTTTATGGGCACGCTGGCGCTCCGCCTGGGCAAAAAGCTGGGAATCCCCGTGGCGGCCACCTTCCACAGCAAGTATTATGACGACGCCCTGCGGTTCACCCACAGCAAATTTTTGGCAAACTATGTGAAAAACCGGGTGGTGGAGTTTTACTGCAAGGCGGATGCCGTTTGGGCGTGCTCGGCCGCCACAGCCCAGACCCTGCGGGACTATGGCTTTCGCGGGACGGTGTCCGTGATGGAAAACGGCTGCAATCCCTTCCCCGCCGGGGACAGGGCTGCCATGCGGTCCCATGCCGCCGAGACCTTTGCCATCCCCCGGCAGGCGGAGGTCGTGCTTTTTGTGGGACAGCAGATCTGGCACAAAAACATCCGTCTGGTGCTGGATGCCTTTGCCCGACTGAGCGCACGCCGTCCGCAGGCGCTGCTATTGCTGGTGGGCGAGGGCTATGACGGAGAGGCCATCCGGGCATATGCCGGGGAGCTGGCGCTGGGCGACCGGGTGCGGTTTTTGGAACAGATCACCGACCGGGAGCTGCTGGCCGGGCTCTATCTCCGTGCGGATGTGTTTTTCTTCCCCTCGGTGTATGACAACGCACCGCTGGTGCTGCGGGAGGCGGCGCAGGCCGGCGTGCCCGCCCTGCTGGCGGAGGGAAGCAACGCCGCCGAGGGCGTGACGGACGGAAAAAACGGATATCTCGCTCCCTGCGATCCCGACAAAATGGCGGAAAAGCTGGATGCGATCCTTTCCGATCCCCGCCGCACCCACGTGGGCAAGGCCGCATCCGCTACCATCCCCGTCCCATGGGAAACCGTTGTGGACAAGGCCGTGCAGGCCTACCGCCGGATCTGAAGCGATTTGTGCCGCCCGTTTGGGCGGCATTTTTCCATCTTTGTCGAACGGTGTCGAAAACGGTCTGACGATTTTTCGGGAAATACGTGGGAAAAGATTGCTTTCGGAAAAACAATGTGCTATT
>CADBTM010000170.1 GCA_902797555.1 Oscillospiraceae bacterium | reverse complement strand
CTTGCCGTAACCGGCGCGGCTGTAGTGGGTGTAAACGAATCCGCCGTTGGCGTTGTTGACCATGGCGATGGCTTCGTCGGTCTGAGCGCCGCCAGTGATGGCCGCCAGGCAGTCGACGCCGCCGGAGCGGAGGTCTTCGAGCTGGGTTTCGCCGATGATCTTCTTGTAGATGACGGTCTCGATGCCGGGCTTGGTGCCCTCATAGTTGCCCTTGAAGTTGGGATTGCGCTTCAGAACGGCAGACTTATCGGAAGCATCGTAGCTCTCGACCACATAGGGGCCGGCATAGGGGATGCTGGTGTCGGTGTTCTGAGAAGCAGCCAGAATCTTGGCGGCGTTGACGTAACTATCGCCATTCTTGGCGTAGAAGTCGTCGCTCCAGTAGACGCCTTCGCCGTCATCCATCAGATCAGCGCCGCAGGCCCACAGCTTCTGATGGGTGGGAGAGAATTCAGCGTAACTCAGAGAATAGAAGTAAGGCAGATACTGAGGATCAATGGTGACGGAGAACTGGTAATCGCCCAGCAGACGCAGGCCCTTCATGACCTTGGTCGCGCCATCGACGCCCTCATTGGTACCGTCGTAAGCAGCGAAATCCTTGTAACCAATGTAGTTCATGGTGGACTTATGGTCACGGCCAGCGGCTTCCACAGCAACAGGAGTGGAGAACGCCATGGCAAAATACAGATAATTCTTGGCGGTGATGGGGCTGCCGTCAGAGAACACCAGATCATCATACAGGGTGATGGTGTAGGTCTTGGAGCCGTCTTCGTTATCGGTTTCTTCCAGATTCTTGGTAACGGTGGGGTTCACAACGTAACCGCCCTCTTTGGTGGTAACGACAGTTTCCAGGCCCTTGACCAAGAAGTAGACGTCGTTATCGGAGGATCCGGGAGAAGAGGAACCGAAAGAAGAATAACGGAACTTACCGGACAGGTCGGTGGTGTTGCCCATGATGAAGGAACCGTCAGCCTTTTCGGAGGTCCAGTCGATCAGAGCAGAAGCGGGGGACCAGAAGGGGTTGGTGGGATGCTCTTCAACGCCCTTGATAGCGGCGTTGTAAACATCGTAATACTCGTTGGAATACAGGGGGATCTCGGGCAGCAGATAGTTCCAGCGGGTGATGTAGTACTTCCACCATTCGGCGTACACATCGTCTTCAGACTCGAAGGAGGTGCCGGCGGCAGAGGTGTTGTACACCATGGCCATGGTCAGGAAGTCCAGACCCAGCTCATACTCTTTGCCATCAAAGGTGGCGTAAGCAAGGCCGGTAGCGGGATCCTCGGTGACGTCGGCGATGGAGCAATCCTTGCCGTAGGTCTCATACAGAGACTGATAGTCGGTGCCGTACTCCTTGGAGGCGACCAGCTGAGCAGCAGTGGGCTGATACTCAGGCTCGACGGGCTCGGGAGTCACAGGGGTGGGATCGGGAGTGCTGGGGGTGGTGCTGGGGGTGGTGCTGGGCGTAGGATCGGGGGTCGTCGGCTGGGTGGTGTTGTTTCCGCAAGCTGCCAGTGCAGAAACGATCATCATCGCGGCGACCAACAGAGCCAGCAGTTTTGTAAGCTTTTTCATGTTAGTCCTCCTAACTGTATTTTATTATGCGTGTTTACTACCGCAAATCACGCAAAATAATCGTTTTTTAGCATTTTTCACGCCAAAAGAGCGTAAGAAATAGAAATACCATCATTGGTACCTGACATTATAACCTTATTTTGCAAATCTGTCAACTAATCTTCTGAAAGTTTATTGAGAAAATGTATGCTCTTTCTTTGATTTTTCCGTGTTTTTCACCAAAAAAACACCCGAAAAACGTCGATTTTGTTGTGTTATTTCTTACAAAAATGTGATGCAATTCTTGTGTAATTCGCACAATTTTCTCTGCTACAGCGATAAAGTTTCGTTGAACTCGACCATGCAGAAACTACGGAATATTATGCAAAAACCGGGGTTTTCCCAGCTGTTTTCAGAATATTTTCGCTGTTTTTTCACACAGTAAGCGCAAAACGGGAAAGGAGCTGATTGCATGAACAAGTTCTTGTCGGGAATGGGCATGGGCGTCTGCGTGGGCGCGGCCTGCGGCTTTGCCGCCTCGATGATGACCTCGGGCGCCGACCGCCGCCGTCTTCGCCGCAAGGCCGACCGCGCGGTGCGGGAGTTTTCCTCCGTGGCCGCCGATCTGCGGGAAATGCTGCGATGAGCGCGATCGCCGCAGACACATTATAATATAATTGTAGAGACAGCGGCTGAGCCTTCAGCCGCTGTTATTCTGTCCGAACAGAAACCTCACCGCTGCTCAGTGCGGCGAGCTGCCCATCCTCATTCCGCACAAGGAGATGGGCGCACTCGTCAAAATCCACCGCAAGGGCGGGATAGGGCGCGCCGGAAACCGGATACACCGTCACAGTTTTGCCCAAAAGGCAGCTTTTCTGCCGGTATTCCGTCAAATAGTCCCGCCGGGTCAGGCGGGGTGCCATGGCCATCAGCTGGGCGGTGATCCCGGCGCACAGCGCCTCGGGGGAGACTGCCGCCTCCCCTTTTCCGGGATACAGGGCGCAGGCGATGGACGCGAGCTCGGGAGGAAAGCCGTTTTCCGGCGCCCGGTGATTGAGACCGATGCCCACCACCACGCCCCCGTCGGGGCAGCGCTCGGTGAGGATGCCGCACAGCTTTTTCCCGTCCAGCAGGATGTCGTTGACCCATTTAATCCGGGTGGAGACGCCGCACAGGCGATCCACCGTCCGGCTGACCGCCACGGCGGCCATGGGTGTGACGAGCTGCACCTCCTCCGGCGGGCAGTCCGGCCGCAAAAGCAGGCTCATATAGATGCCGCCCTCGGGAGAAAAGAAGCTGCGCCCTCTCCTGCCCCGCCCGGCGCTTTGCCGGGCGGCGACTGTCAGCGTACCGTGGGGCGCCCCGGCGGCGGAAAGCTCCTTTGCCACCCGGTTGGTGCTGTCGGTTTCCTCCAGCAGCACCGGCTGGGGCAGCCCCGGGGGAAGGGCGGCGCGCAAGCGTGCAAGATCCATCTTACAGCTTGATGCCGAACAGACCGCGGACGATCTTTTTGCCGATCTCCCGTCCCACCGTGTTGGCGGCCGAGTTGACCACCTTCTTCATGGGGCTCTGGGAGGCGCGGCGGGAGGAGGTGGTGGTCTTTTTCCTGGCGGCCTGCTCCTTTTCCTTTTGCTTGGCCTGCTTTTCGGCCAGCTTTTCCTTTTCCTCGGCGGCGAGACGCTCCTGCTCCTGCTCCCGCAGGTCGTTCAGCTCTTCATAGGCCGACCAGCGATCCTCGGTGGTCTCGTATTTTCCCCGCAGGGGCGAGCGGCGGATGACCTCGTCGATATCCTGCTGGGGCGCCATGTCCATCGAGCTGCGGGGCGGCAGGATGTTTGCCCGCTGGACGATGGAGGGGATGCCCTTTTTGTCCAGCAGGGAGACCAGCGCCTCGCCGGTGCCCAGCGACTGAAGGGCTTCTTCGGTGTCGAAATTGGGGTTGACCCGGAAGGACTTTGCCGCGGCGCGGAGATGGGTCTGGTCGGCGGGGGTATATGCCCGCAGGCCGTGCTGCACCCGGTTGCCGATCTGGCTGAGGACGCTGTCGGGAATGTCGTTGGGCTTTTGGGTGATGAACCACACGCTGACGCCCTTGGAGCGGATGAGACGCACCACCTGCTCCACCTCCTGCACCAGCGCCTTGGGGGCGTCCCGGAAAAGCAGGTGGGCTTCGTCAAAGAAGAAGGCCAGCTTGGGCTTGTCCAGATCGCCCGCCTCGGGCAGCAGGGCGTACAGCTCGGTGAGCATCCACATAAGGAAGGTGGCGTACAGCAGCGGGTGTAAGAACAGCTCGGAGCATTCCAGAATGTTCATCACGCCCCGGCCTTCCTCGTCCCAGTCCACCCAGTCGGCCAGCTCGAGGGCAGGCTCGCCGAAAAAGAGGTCGCCGCCCTCATCCTCCAGCCGCAGCAGAGCGCGCTGGATGGCGCCGATGCTCTGGGAGGAGACATTGCCGTAGGTCAGCTTGAACTCGGCGGCGTTGTCCCCCACATATTGGGTCATGGAGCGCAGATCCTTCAGGTCGAGGAGCAGCAGGCCCTTTTCGTCGGCCACGCGGAAGATGATGCGCAGCACGCCGCTCTGGGTTTCGTTGAGTCCCAGCAGACGTCCCAACAGCTCGGGACCCATATCGGAGACCGTGGTGCGCACCGGATGGCCCTGCTTGCCGTACACGTCAAAAAAGCGGACGGGATAGGCGTCGTAGGTAAAGGGCTCCAGCCCCATGGAGTCGATGGAACGGCGGATATGCTTGGTCTCCTTGCCCACGTTGCACATGCCGGTCAGGTCGCCCTTGATATCGGCCAGAAAAACAGGCACGCCCATATCGCTGAAGGATTCGGCCAGCACTTTGAGGGTGACGGTCTTGCCCGTACCGGTGGCGCCGGCGATCAGCCCGTGGCGGTTGGCCATGGAGGGTTCCAGATAGATGGCCGTTTCTCCGGTGGCCAGCCAGATCTTGTTGGTTTCGGGAAGGTACATGGTATTCCTCCTATGCTTCTATGACAAATGTTTTTTCTTTGATTATAGCACATCGGGAGGGAATCGTAAATAATAAATTATAGGAGGGGCTATCTCGCGCACGTTAGGTATTTACAAAATCTTAATACATTTTCTGAAAAAGTACCTTGACAAGCGAGGTAATTTGATTTATGATGTATCCAGCAACAAGAACAGGAGGGAACGAAATGTCACAGACATCCGACATCATCCGCGGTCACACCGAGACGATCATTCTCTCACGGCTGCTCGACCACGACAGCTATGGTTACGAGATCAACAAATCCATCCGGGATCTGACCGACGGAGCCTTTGAGGCAAAGGAGGGCACGCTGTACACTGCCTTCCGCCGGCTGGAACAGGCCGGTTACATCCGCTCCTATTGGGGCGACGAATCCAGCGGCGCACGGCGCCGGTATTATGCCATCACCGACGAGGGCAGAGCGTTTTATGACGAGAGCTGCCGGGAATGGCAGAGAGTCAAGACCATGATCGACCGTCTCATCGGGACGGAACAGGCTTAAACAAACAGAAGGAGGCCATACTATGAACGAACAGCTTCGGGAATTGATCGAGCAGCGCCTGAGCGCCGCCAAAAACTGCCCCGCCAAGGAGGACGTGATCGAGGAGATCACCGCCGACCTGACCGAGCGATATGACGAGCTGGTTTCTCAGGGCGTCGAGCCTGAGGAAGCCCTCAAGCAGGTGCAGGAGGGCATCGGCGATCTGGACGAGGTCGCCGCCTATATCAACGAGGTCTATCGCCGCAGCGAGGAAAACCAGAAATCGGGCAACAACAACCCCTTTGCCGGTCTGGACGATCTGCTGCGCAACGTCGCCCGGGACGTGACTCCCTCTCTGGAGGGACTGATGAGCGATCTGCGCTCGGCCGCGGGCCATGTGGCCAGCGCCGCCCGGGAAACCTATAAGGACGCCAAAGAGCCCATCCGCAACATGACGGGCACCGTCAAGGATCAGGTGAAGAACGCCGTCAAGAACATGACCTTCACCCGGGGCGGCAGCGGCAGCCGCTATGACTATACCGTGCCCTCCGACGGTCTGAACGGTCTGGACGTGCACACCTCCGGCGGCGACGTCACCTTCGGCGTCTCCCAGGACAACAACATTTATATCGTCGAGCTGGCCGCGTCCCAGCTCACCGAGGATCAGATGGCCGAGATCCAGGTGGTGGACGGCATCCTGCATATCCGCCAGGGACGGAAGTCCAGCGCGGGCTCGCTGCTCTTCCACTACGGCATGCTCAGCTCGGATTTTGAGATCTATCTCCCCGTCCGTCCGTGGAACGCCATTTCGGTCACCACCACCAGCGGCGACATCCGTCTGGAAAAGGGCATGGAGGTGGCTTCCCTCACCCTCCAGAGCACCAGCGGCGACGTGGACGTGCCCGAGATCCAGTGCGGCACGGCAGAGGTCAGCACCGTTTCCGGTGATGTGGATCTGACCGGTCACATGGAGGAGCTGCGTATGAACACCGTCTCGGGCGATGTGGATCTGTGCGGCTCGTCCCGCTCGCTGACGGTCAACACCACCACCGGCGATATGAGCCTGCGGCTGGACAATATGCCCGACCGTCTCGATCTGAGCGCCGTTTCGGGCGACACCAAGCTGTGGCTCCCCGACAACGACGGCTTTGCCCTGCAGTATACCCGGGTGTCGGGCGACCTGCGCTCTGACTTTGACCTGAAGACCTCTCTCAACGCAAAAAACGGTACGGCGGTCTATCTGGAGGGCGGGAACCGCACCTACAGCATGACCTCGGTCTCCGGCGACCTGCGGATCTATCGCCGGTAAACAATTTGCGGCACATGCCGCGGAACAGGAGGATGCAAGCATGAAGATCTATAAAGACCGTAAGAACGCAAAGGTCTGCGGCGTGTGCGCCGGACTGGCCGATTATCTCAATCTGGACGTCACCCTTGTCCGGGTGGTGTGGGCGCTGCTGGCCCTGATGGGATCCTTCGGCTTTTGGGCATATCTGATCTGCGCCGTCGTTTTCCCCAACAAAGAAGAAGTTCTGTAAAAGGCAGAGAAAGCCCGCCGTATGGCGGGCTTTTTTTCGTTGTAAGGGCTTTCGCACCCTGCGGGGTGCGGCTTCCTCAAGGGGAAAGCCCATGAAATGCCTGTTTCAAAAAGATAAGCCGCCCGAGGGCGGCTTTCTTTTGTATATAGAGAGATAGGAGAGAAAAGAAGCTTCTGTGTTTTATGCGTTGGGATTTGCCACCAGCGTGACCTGCACGGTGGCCATACGGCCGTTGCGCTCCACGTTGAGGGTGACCACGTCGCCGGGATTCTTTTCTGCCAGATAGCCGGTGACATCGGTGGCGGCATTCACCAGCACGTCGTCCACGCTGATGATCCGGTCGCCCACCTGCAGGCCGGCCTGACGGGTGCTTTCCTCGGTGATCTCGCTGATATAGATGCCGGCGCGCAGATTGTAGCGGGCGGCGTCCTCATCGGTGATGGTCTGCACCAGAACGCCCAGAATGGCCTTGTTGGTGGTGGGGGTGACACCGCCGGTCTCGCCGTTCTGGCCCTCGTCGGGCGCCTCGTAATAGCCGTTGGCGATCAGCTGGGTGGCGATCTCCATGGCGGTGTTGCTGGGGATGGCAAAGCCCAGACCCTCGGAATCGCTGTCCGAGCTCTTGGCGGAGACCACGCCGATCAGCTGTCCCAGATCGTTGTACAGCGCGCCGCCCGAATTGCCGGGAGAGACGGCTGCGGTCATCTGGATCACGTTGAGGGTGATGGTGCTGCGGCTGGTGACGTTGCCGTAGAACATATCATACAGGCTGTTGCCCCGGCTGCCGTTGCTGCTCTCCACCTCCACGGTGATGGTGCGGTTGAGGGCGGAAACGATGCCGTCGGAGATCGAGCCGGAAAAGCGTCCCTGGGGGTTGCCCACGGCATAGCACACAGCGCCCTGCAGGATGGCGTCGCTGTCGGCGATCTCGGAGGGGGTGAGGCCGGTGGCGTCGATCTTGACCACGGCGATATCGCCGTTGACGTAGGAGCCCACCAGCTGGGCGTCGTAGGTGGAGCCGTCGCTCAGCTCCACGGTGATCTTGGTGGCGTCGTTGATGACGTGGGCACAGGTGAGGATATAGCCGTCCTCACTGATGATGATGCCCGAGCCGGCGCCCGAGATGACGTAGCTGCCGTACCAATAGTTGCCGGTGGTCATCTGCTCGGTGGTGATGGCCACCACGCTGTCCCGCACCTTGTCGGCCACCTGAACGGAGGTCAGGGCGCCTTCGGCGGAAGCAGGCAGACGGGAGTTTTCGCCGCTCTCCGCAGTGGGCGAGACGATCTGCTGCAGAACCACTTTATTCTTGGTGTTGTTGGCAACGGTCACGCCGGCATAGCCTGCGCCGAAGCAGATGCCCGCTGCCAGCAGCACGGCCACGATGCCCAGCAGCACCTTGCCGATTTTCCGCTTTTTCTTGGGAGTCTTGGGCTCTTCGGGCTCGACTCTCTGCCATTCGCCCGAGCCGAAGGTGGCCTGACTGGGGGCTTCCTGCGCCTCTTCGGGCTGGGGCTGCTCCTCTGCCGAGGGCTCTGCGCTATGCTCGGTCTGAGCCTTTGCGGGCTCCACCTCGGCGGCCGCGGCGTTTTGCTCGGCCTTGACTTCGGCGGCGATGCCGTCCACCGTCATCCGGGCGGCCTCATGAACGGCCTGCTCGGTGGAGGTGGGGTTTTCGCTGCGGATCTCGTTATCGGTATAGTCTGTCATATTTGTGCACTCCTTTTCTGCAAAGGTGGTTTTCTCTTTTTGATGGCTTTAGTATATCCGGTCAAGTTAAACTGTGTTTAATCGGAAGATAAACAGTGGATAAACTAAAAAGCCCGCCCACAGGGCGGGAAAAACCTTCCCAAAGGGGAAGGTTAACGCAGGATGGGCGCTGCCGCCTCCCTTTGCACAAGGGAGGCTTTTACGGGGGAAACTACTTTTCAAACCGATATCCCGCGCCGCGGACGGTGACGATCCAGCGGGGATTGGCGGGGTCCTGCTCCAGCTTTTCCCGCAGGCGGTTGATATGGACGGCCACGGTGGCGTTGTCGCCCAGCGCCTCCATGCCCCACACCCGCTCGTAGAGGGTCTCCCGGTCAAAGACCATGCCCGCGTTGCGCATAAAGAAACAGAGCAGCTCGTACTCCTTATTTTTCAGGGGGATCTCCCGCTCGCCCACATAGACCTTGCGGGAGCGGGGCTCCAGCCGCAGCTCGCCGGCCGTCAGGCTGTCCCCCTCCCCTGCGCCCTGCCGCAGACGGGCATATTGGGCCAGGTTGGCACGGATGCGCGCCACCAGCACGCCGGGAGAAAAAGGCTTTTCCACATAGTCGTCGGCGCCAAGGCCGAGGCCGCGGATCTTGTCCACATCCTCGGTGCGGGCGGTGACCATCAGAATGGGCACGTCCACCTGCTCCCGCAGGGCGCGGCATACGGCAAAGCCGTCCATTTTGGGGAGCATCACGTCGAGAAGAATCAGGTCGTATTCCCCGCTCAGCCCTTCCCGCAGGCCGACCTCGCCGTCGGACGCCACGGTGCAGGCAAAGCCGTTCATCTCCAGATAGTCCCGCTCGATGCGGGCGATGGCGGCGTCGTCCTCCACGATCAGTATTTTCTGCATATCAATCCTCCTGTGTGTCGCTGTAGGTGTCGTAGGGGAGCTGGATCTCCAGAAGCAGGCCGTGAGGCTCGGCATTTTGGGCGATGATCCGTCCCTTCATGTTGCGTACCGCCCGGGAAATGATGGCCAGACCCAGTCCGCTGCCCGAAACCGATCCGGTGCGGGAGGGGTCGGCGCGATAAAACGCGTCAAAGATCTTTGGCAGCGCCTCCTTGGAAACGCCGGGGCCGTCGTCGAGGAAGGTGACCGAAACGTACTTTTCCTCGTCCTTCAGCCGGATATCCAGCTTGCCCCGGTCGGCGGTTTTGTATTTGCAGCTGTTTTCCGCCACATTGTAGACGATGCGGTGGACGGTCTCCGGGTCAGCCAGCACGGCGCCCTCTCCGTCACAGGTCAGGGTAACGTCCAGCCCTTTTTCGGCATATTCGGGGACGAGCACCTGACAGATAAGCTCCAGCTCCTCCCCCAGCCGGATATGCTCGGGATGATCCACGTTTTCCCCCAGATCCATCCGGGAGAACAGAAAGAGCTGGTTGACCAGATTCTGCATATCCCGCGCCTTGTTGCGGATGATG
Source organism: Oscillospiraceae bacterium (assembly GCA_902797555.1). Classification (GTDB taxonomy): domain Bacteria; phylum Bacillota; class Clostridia; order Oscillospirales; family Butyricicoccaceae; genus UBA4644. The sequence continues at coordinate 7,747 of CADBTM010000170.1, read as the reverse complement.
GTGAGATATTGGTTGCGCGCCTCCTCGGTGGGAGCGACGCCGTCCATGATGCCCTCGGCATAAGCGCGGATGGCGGTGAGGGGCGAGCGGAGATCGTGGGAGATGCCCGCCAAAAGCTCCTGCCGGTTTTTCTCGTTTTCCTTTACCTGGGTGACGCTTTGCTCCAGCTGGGCGGCGGCGGCGTTAAAGTCCCGGCGCAGGGCGGAAAACTCGTCCTCGGTCTGTTCCTTGGGCAGACGGAAGGACAGATCCCCCTCCCGCAGCTTGCGCAGGCCTTCGGACACCTGCTCCAGCGAACCGTTGATCCGCTTGAGCACGCCCCGGGAGAGCATCCGGTTGACGATGACCAGCATGATGAGCAGCACCGCCACCGTCAGCAGCCGGGAGACCTGCTGCACCTGCGCCACCTGCTGGCGAAAGTCGGCTATCGAAGTGTAGCTCTGCCGCAAAAGATAGGAAATGGTCAGCTTGTCCGCTGCAAAGGAGATCAGCAGATAGGCCGCCACCGGCAGGGCAAACATGAGCACATTGGACCAGAACAGCCGTTTTTTGATGGACATGGGATCGCCTCCAGGAAGGATTCTTTTGGTATAGTATAGCACGGATTCCGGAAAAGTGGTTAAACGGCGGGTAAAATATTTAAATCCTCTGAATTTTCGCCCGGAAGACTTGAATTGCCGTTTTCGTGTATTGTATAATGTATATGTATATCTCTGCGCCATTGCCGCGGAAAAGGAAGTGATCTTGTGAAGCTCAACACCAAGCGCACCGTTTTGATCGGTCTGGCCTTCATGTCCATCCTCGCGTTCTGGCAGTTTTACGATCAGGTGATCCCCCATCTGCTGGAAAATGTGTTTGGCCTGCGCACCTTCACCACCAACGCCATCATGTCCATCGACAATATTCTGGCGCTCTTTATGCTGCCCCTCTTCGGCACCCTGTCGGACAAGACCCACACAAAGCTGGGCCGCCGCACCCCCTACATCCTCTTCGGTACGGCGGGCGCCGTCATCCTCATGCTGGTGCTGGCGTGGGCGCTCAAGCTGCGCAATTTCCCCCTGTTTATGATCGCTCTGGTGCTGCTGCTGGTCACCATGAGCACCTACCGCTCCCCCGCCGTGGCCTATATGCCCGACGTGACGCCAAAGCCGCTGCGCTCCCGGGCAAACGCCATCATCAATCTGGTGGGCTATGTGGGCGGAATCTTCTCCACGCTGATGATGATGATCCTGCTGAAAAGTGAAAAGGCCGCCGACGGCTCCAGCTTTTACTCCCCCGATCAGTCCTTCACCCCCATCTTTCTGGTGGTGGCCGCCTTTATGGCGGTCAGCGTGGCGGTGCTGCTGCTCACCGTCAAGGAAAACAAGATCGTGGCCGAAACGTGGGCGGACGTCGCCGCCTCCGAGCAGACCGGCGAGCGGGAGCTGCACAAGGCGGGCAAGCTGCCCAAGGATGTGTTCCGCAGCCTGCTCTTTTTGCTGGCCTCGGTGTTTCTCTGGTTCACCGCCTACAACGCCGTCACCACCGCCTTTTCCCGCTATTGCGTGGCGGTGTGGGGCGCCGATCTGAGCGCCTCCTCCGGCTATCTGATGGCGGCAACCATCGTGGCCATCATCAGCTTTGTGCCGTTGGGCTTTCTTTCCTCCAAGGTGGGACGGAAAAAGACCGTCCTTCTGGGCATATTGCTGATGAGCGTCTGCTATTGCTCGGCCATCTTCATCACCCACCGCACCCCCATCATGTATCTGCTGTTCGGTCTGGTGGGCGTTGGCTGGGCGGCCATCAACGTCAATTCCTTCCCCATGGTGGTGGAGATGTCCACCGCCGGCGACACGGGAAAATACACCGGCTATTACTACGCCTTTTCCATGGCGGCGCAGATCGCCACGCCCCTTTTGTCCGGATTGCTCATCGACAATCTGGGTCTGGGATACAAGGTGCTCTTCCCCTATGCGGTGGTGTTCTCCCTGCTGTCCTTCCTCACCATGACCCAGGTCCGCCACGGCGACAGCAAGCCTCAGCCCAAAAAGAGCAAGCTGGAAGCCTTCGACACGCCCGATTGAGCCATGACGTACGCGATCAACGACCGCTGCAGGGTGTGCGGTTTTTGCGCCACCCTCTGCCCCGCAGGCGCCATCGTGCTGGGCAAGCGGCATTATGAAATTGACCAGGCAAAATGCAAGGGCTGCGGCATGTGCGCCGCCCGCTGCCCGCGAAGCGCCATCCTTCCCGGAGAGCGCTCTGCTTCGCAAACCAAACAATAAGGAGATTCCTATGACTCATTTTCGTCCTCAGCCCCCTCAGGAGGTGGCGCGGCCGCTGAAGCAGGCCGGGCTGATCCTGCTGCTGTTCCTCTGTGTGTTCATCCCCTTCCGTCAGCCGCTGGCCGATCTCACCTTTTCGGGGGTCAAGGCGGTGCCCGACGTGCTCATCCTCTGTCTGGCGGCATGGTATGTGGTCAGCGTCCGCTTCCGTCTGCGGTTCCAGTGGAACGATCTGCTCTTTCTCGCCTTTGAGGGGACGGCGCTGGTCAGCTGTCTGGTCAATCACATTCCCGTTGCCCTGTGGGTGTACGAGACTCGCTCCATCGGGATCTATTACATCCTCTATTTTGTCATCCGAAACTTCGGCTATGGCCGGCGGGAGCTGATCCTGTTCACCAAGACCCTGCAGGGCGTTTCCCTGCCCCTGCTGGCGCTGGTGCTGGTGGAAAAGATCACCTCCAAAACCGTGCTGTTCAGCCCGCTGGTGCTGGCCACCATCGGCAACACCAATCTGGGTCGCGCCTACAGCATGTTCTATAACCCCAACACCTACGGACTGTTCCTCACCTTTACCATCCTGCTCAGCCTGTGGCTGGCGCTGCGGACGGATTACAAGACCCCCGTATGGATCTATGCCGTACTGGCCACCTCGCTGTATATGACCCAGTCCCGCAGCTCGATCCTCATCCTCGCGGCGGGGCTGGCGGTGCTGCTGGTGTGCGCCGTCCGGGAGAAAAAGCTCAACGTCAGGCGTCTGGCGCTTTCCGGTGCGGTCATCGCGGCTGCAGCCGTGGTGGTGCTGCTGGGCAGCACATGGGGCGCAAAGCAATATTTCACCCGGGTTGCCCAGTATCAGCTGGTGGATCGGGTCAAGGAGGGCTACAGCGAGGCCCAGTATATCGTGGAGGTGCCCTATATCACCCCCGACGGCGTGGAGCACACCGGCTATGTCTATCACGACATCACCTATATCGACAAGGAGTGCACCACCACCCTCAATGAATACGGCAGCATCGTCTATACCCGCTCCACCGCCTATATCCTGACGAAAAACGGCGGCATGAAGCTGGAGGAGTATCAGGCGCTACCTGCGGCGGAGCAGGCCGATCTGGTGGCCGGCTCGGGCGCGCGGCTGGACGAAAACCGCACCAACGAGATTATCGACGCCATGCGGGGCTCGCTGGACAGCAAAACCGGCGACCGCTTTGACGATCTGAAGGATTCCGCCATGTATACCGCCGACTTCAACGGGCGGCTCTATTCCCTGCAGTATGCCCTCAAGGTGATTCATGACTATCCCATTCTGGGCACCGGCTTCGGAACCTTCGGCTCGGCGGCCAGCACCACGTGGAAGCCGCCCACATACGGCGTCTATGTCCTGCGGGAAAACTTCTATGCCGACAACCAATATGCCTGTGTGCTGGCCGAGACCGGCATTCTGGGCTTTGTCCTCTTCCTCGCCTTCTTGCTGTGCACCCTGTGGACGTACAGAAAAGACCTGCTCAAGGGGATGGCCTGTGTGATGATCGGCTGGTTCGGGCTGTTTTACAACATTCTCGAGGTGCAGATCGGCGCGTTTTTGCTGTGGAGCGTCCTTTCCTTTGTGCTGACCGCTCCAGCCGCCGAGGACGACGGAGGGGCGGCTCATGACTGAGGCCGCCCGCAAGCCCATCTCCCGGGCATCGGAGGGCGTGCTGCTCTTTTTGTGCGTCTTTCTGCCCTTCCGCATCCCGCTGACCCTGCTGCTGGGGGATTGGGTGAAATGGATCCCTTCGGTGCTGGTGGCGGCGCTGGCTGTGTGGCATCTGGCGGACAGGCGGGCAAGGCTGCGCCTGCGCCTCAGCGACGGGCTGTTTGCCCTGTTTCTGGTTTTTGCCCTGGTGAGCACGGTGCTCATCAACCATCTGCGCCCCTATCTCTATCTCCACGAGCTGCGCAGCATCGCCCTCTACTATGTGCTGGCCATGGTGCTGCGGGAACAGGGTCTGGGCAGAGAGACCGTTCTGCGGGTGACCCGGACGCTGCAATGGGTGTCGTGGCCGCTGGCAGTCCTGGGGCTGGTGGAGCGTCTGTGCTCCAAGACGGTGCTCTTTGACGCCGCCTTTGCCCGGAGCATCTATTCCTTTGACAATATGGGTCGGGTGTACGGCGCCTTTTACAACCCCAACGTATACGGTCTGTTCCTTGTGCTGGTGCTGATGCTCAGTGTGAGCACGTGGGCGCTCTATCGGCAAAGGACCTCGGCGGCGCTCTATGCCCAGATCACCGCCATGGTGGTGCTCACCATGTCCCGCAGCTCGCTCATCGCCTTTGGCGCGGTGCTGGTCTTCTTTGGGCTGGCGGCGGGAAAAGCGCTGCTGCGCCGGTGGAAGCCGCTGCTGCTGCGGGTGTGCGTCTGCACTGCGGCGGCGGCAGCCGCGGCCATCCTGCTGCCCCGGGCGGCGGAAGCCTACTATTTTGCCCGCGTCCAGCCCATGCTGGAGGGGGAAAACACCCGTGATCTCACCATGGACGTGCGGGAGATCACCTTTACCGGCGCCGACGGGACGGAATATGCCGGATGGCTGTTCAACGGGATCACCTATATCGACGCCCGGTGCGCCGTGCCACTGCGGGAAGCGGGCGCCGTGATCCATCTGTCCGAGGGGGACGTCACGCTCCCCGTCCGCAACAATGCCCTGCGGGAGACCTATATCTATTCCAACGCGATCCTCAAGTCCTTTCACGTCACGTCGGCCACACGTCTCGGCGCGCTCCGTCAGGCGCGCACCTATCAAGTGCAGGTCAACGGACGGTTTTTCTCGGTGCTGTCCGCTCTGCGGGTGGCAAAGGATCATCCCTTCTTCGGGACAGGCTTCGGATCCTTTGGCTCGGCGGCGGCCACCACGTGGACGCCCGATCTTTACGCCGAATACGGCCTGCCCGACGGATTCTATTCCGACTGTCAATACTGCTCGGTGCTGGGCGAGACCGGCTTTGCCGGGCTGGGACTCTTTCTGGTCTTTCTCGCCGCCTTTTTGCTGGAGCACAGAAAGCACGCCCTGTGCGTTGCTTTGTGTCTTTTGATGGGGTGGTACGGGCTGTTCTTCAACATGCTGGAGGTGCAGCACGGCGCCCTGCTGCTGTGGACGCTGCCCGCCGTAAGGGGCTTGCCCTCCCTCTCCCTGCGGGAGCTGCGGGAAAAAATCGCCGGATAAACCACGAGCCGCGGTCTGCGGCTCTTTTTTCTCTTATTTTAAGAAAATTCTAAGGATTTCCGCGCAAACTGTAACCAAAGTGTTATTGCTATTGCAGGCGAAATCTAGTATAATATGTTGTGGAAGAAAAGTTTCTTTGACCATAGATATAGGAGGCAATTCCATTGAGCGATTCTACGAAGACTCGCGGGAAGCATCAGGCCAGCCGTGCCGACAGACCCGCAAGAACAAAAACGACCGCAGCAAAGCCCAAAACCACCCGGGCGCGCAGAAAGGGCTTTCCCCTCGGCGCGCTGCTGGTGGCGCTGCTCCTTGTGGGCGCGCTGGCCGCGGGCGCATATATTTACCACGGCATTTATCTGGACAACAACATCCGCAAGGGCGTGCACATGGGCTCGGTGGATCTGTCCGGCATGAGCCGCAGTCAGGCCAAGGCCGCGCTGGAAAAGGTGTACGGCGGCGGCTCGGTGGATGAGCGCATCGACATTCAGGTGGGCGAAAAGACCTACACCCTCACCGCCAAAGAGGCCGGCATCACCTACGACGTGGACAAGAGTCTGGACAACGCCTTTGCTTACGGGCGTCAGGGCGACTTTTCCCGGAGACTGCACGACTTTTTGGAAGCGCAAAAAGACGGCGTCTCCCTGGAGATGGAGACTTCCATGGACGACAGCGTGCTGCAGGCCCAGGTGGATGCCATCGCCGCCGAGATCGAGCAGCCCCTTTCCCCCTCCTCGTGGAGCTATGCCGACGGAACGGTGAAGATCGACAAGGGTCAGGCCGGCTATTCCATCGACGGTCAGGCGCTGATGACCGAGCTGGTGACCAAGCTGCGCAAGGCCGACTTTTCCCCGGTGGACGCCGATCTGCGCAAGAGCGAGCCCAAGACGCTGTCTGCCGCCGAGATCTACAGCGCCGTGGTCAAGGAACCCACCGAGACCTTCCTCGATCTGGAGAGCGATCCCACCGGCAACACTGTCACCGCGGGACAGAGCGGCGTGCTCATGGACGAGGCCGCCCTCAAGCGTGCCCTCGCCTCCTCCGAGCGCCGGGTCACCGTCCCCTGCCAGCTGGTGGAGCCCACATACACTGTGGCGGAATATAAGGCGCTGCTCTTCCGGGACGTGATGGGACAGTGCACCACCACCTTCAACCCCGGCAACGTGGGGCGCACCACCAACGTGCGTCTGGCCACCGATTTCTGCAACAACACCATTCTCCTGCCCGGTCAGGTCTTTTCCTACAACGAGACCGTCGGCCCCCGCACCTATGAGCGGGGCTTTAAGGACGCCATCGTTTACGTGGGCACCTCCGCCGAGGACGGCGTGGGCGGCGGCATCTGCCAGGTCAGCTCCACCATCTATTACGCCGCCCTGCGGGCCGATCTGAAGATCGTCGAGCGCTATGCCCACAGCCGCGAGGTCACCTATGTGCCTCTGGGCGAGGACGCCACCGTGGCATGGGGCAGCAAGGATTTCCGCTTTGAAAACAACACCGGCTTTCCCATGAAGGTGGTCACCTCCCACGACAAAAACAGCCTGACCGTCAAGCTGTACGGCACCCAGACCCAGAACAAGCGGGTGGAGATCGAAACCACCGTCAACGAAAAGACCCCCTTTGAGGTGGAGCGTGTTCTGGACGAGAGCCTGCCCGCCGGAACGGAAAAGGTGGAGGCCAACGGCTATACCGGCTATAAGACCACCAGCTATCGCGTGGTGTATATCGACGGCAAGGAGGTCTCCCGCACGCTGGAAAACAACAGCACCTATAAGAAATACAACAAGGTGATCAAGTACAATCCCGCGCCCGAGACTCCGTCGCAGCCTACCACCCCCAGCACCCCCACCACGCCCACGACCCCCACCACGCCCACCGAGCCTGTCAATCCCGGCACGGATACCGGGGCCGACACCGGCACCGGAACGGACGGCGGCGGCTCGGACGACGAGATGCCCGACTGGCTGAAGCCCAACCCCTGAGCGATCCGATCATGACCCGATGGGAACCCCCCATCGGGTCTTTTTTTCGGAAATCTATTGTAATGCGGGAAAAATCTTGTTATACTAAGATATTGGTAAAAAATCAACTGAGGTGACAATATGAACAAAGGACCATTTTATCTCAGCACCGCCATCGCTTATACCTCCGGCAAGCCCCACATCGGCAACACCTATGAGATCGTCCTTGCGGACGCCATCTGCCGGTTCAAGCGGCTGGAGGGCTATGACGTATATTTCCAGACCGGCACCGACGAGCACGGTCAGAAGATCGAGGAAAAGGCCAAGG
>CADBTM010000169.1 GCA_902797555.1 Oscillospiraceae bacterium | reverse complement strand
ATCTCATAGACCTCGGGGCTGACGTTGACGATGCGCAGGTCGGGATGGCTCTTCTTCATCCGCAGGATCACCCGCAGCCCGGCGCTGGAGATGTATTCCAGCTCCTCGGCGTCCAGCGTCACGGCGTCCGCGCCGTCGATCTGCGCGGTGATGCGTTTTTCCACCTCCGCGGCGTTTGCCGAGTCGATCCTGCCGGTCAGTTTTACGGTTGTTGCGCTCATAATCGTCCCTCACTGAAATCATATATTTTGTTGGTTATATTATATCTGAACTTTTCTGTGCTTTCAAGCGCTTTTTTCTTTTTGCGTTAGAAAGAACAAATTTCGTCCCTTTGCTTGACACCATCGGATGAATTTGTTATATTTTAAGGTGCTAAATTATTTTTCCTGATCCATTGGAAAGATCGTTTTGTAAGGAGGACACAGTATGACAAGCAAGAAAACGAAAGTTCTTTCGTGGCTTCTGGCGCTGTCCATGGTGTTTGCTCTGCTCCCCGGAGCGGCATTCGCCGAAGCCGACGCGCAGGAGGCCGTTCCCGCAGAGTTTGTCTCGTGGGATGCGGAGAGCAATACCCTTCATTTTCTCGGCGTGGAGGGGCAGGAATATGCCCTCGTCGAGAGAGATACCGGCACGCTGGATTGGAACAAGGCCATTCCGGCGCAGGCCGACGGCAAGGTGGACTTTTCCGATGTGAAATATGCCACCGCCTATTCCGTCTACACCCGCCTCACCGGCGTGGAGGACGGCATCGCCGCCGAGACCCAGTGCGTCACCGGTCTGGAGGACGTGCAGCTGGTCATGGGCGACGAAGGCTGTGTGATGTTCGGCACGGTTTCCGTTCAGATCTCCCCCGCCGACGCCGACGTGATCTATTCGTGGTGCCGCGACACCGTGGTGGACGACGGCAACGGCGGCGAGCGCCATGTCTACGTCCCCCTGGACGGCACGTCCCAGGCGACCCACTCGATCTGGGAACAGCCCGGCACCATGCTGGCCGTCATCGTCTCCACCCCCGGCTATGATCAGCTGGCCGTGCTGGACGGCATCGGGCCGGTGTATGCGCCGCTCTTTATGATCGGCAACGTGCAGGCCGATTTCATTGAGTTCTCCGGCACCGAGGGGCAGGAATATGCCGTCGCGGAAAAGGACGGCACGCCCGATTGGAGCCATGCCGTTACGCCCGATGAGGAGGGCGACGTCCGGATCGCCGGGCTGTCCCCCGCCACCGAGTACGATCTGTACACCCGTCCCGTGGGCGCAGCGTTTGACGGCGCCAAGTATCCCTTCTCCACCTCTCTCGTGTCCGGTCCCGATCTGGTGGACGCGCCCGATGAGATCACCGTGGGCACCACCCTTCACGTCACCTCCGACCCCGTTTTGGAGTATCAGTGGTACCGCGAGGAAGAGGTCGCCTCGGAAGAGGGCTGGTCCATGTCCGTTCTGCGGGAGATCCCCGGCGCCACCGGCGACACCTATACCGTCACCGGCTATGACGCGGACAAGTTCCTCGAGGTGGGCGCCATGCTGGGCGGCAGCCTCCTCTCCCGCACCAGCGTGGGCTACGTGTCGCCTCTGGAGGGCGCTCCCGAGATCTGCTCCTGGGCGTCCACCTGTGTGGAGATCTTGACGGAGGACGGTCGGGAATATACCATCGCAAAGAAGGGCGACTCCCCCGATTGGAGCAATGCCGCGCAGGGCCACAGCGAGTATACCTTCACCTTCCAGGATCTGACCCCCGGCACCGAATATGAGATCTACGGCCGCGCCGTGGGCGATACCGGTGACGGCGTCAAAGCCTCCATCGCCACCTTGCTGGACAGCGTGGGAATCCTGTGTGACGACGCGTCCATCACCGTGGGCACCGTGCTCACCGCCGATCCCGACCCCGCGAACGCGGATCTGCAGTATCAGTGGCTGAAGGCCTACGACGACTCCCCCGCCACGTCCATCGAAGGCGCCACCGGCAAGACCTATACCGTCACCTCCGACGACGTGGGCGCTCTGATCTCGGTGATCGTCTATGCCGGCACCGCTCCCGTGGGCGACGCCGAAGCGGGCGGTACCGTGGTTCCGGATGCTGCCGCCGGCCCGGCCGTCGCGCCCAAGCTTTATTCCTGGAGCTGCGACAGCATCACGGTGTACGGCACCTTCATGCAGGAATACATCATCGTGGAAAAAGGCGTGGAGCCCGACGACGAGATGTGGGAAAACGCCAACTGGGAATGGATGCGCGAGGGCGAGACCGTTACCTTTGACGGACTGGAGCCCGCCACCGTGTATGAGGTCTATACCCGCGTGATGTCGCTTTCCGGCGGAGAGCCCAGCGAGCCGGTGAAGGCCGAGTTCGTCACCGGTCTGTACGGAATCCAGATGGTTTCCATGAACCTGCTGGTGGGCGGCACGCTGGAGGCACAGGCCGATCCCGAGGACGCGGAGGACCTCGTCTATCAGTGGTGCGAGCAGGTCAATACCGTCTATCGCAACGAGTACGGCGATCTGTGCGAGCGCATTGACCTCTTCCCCATCGACGGCGCCACCGGCGAGACCTATACCCTCACCCCTGACGACGTGGACAAGACGCTGGCCGTCATGGTCCTCAAGAACGGCGTCGAGCTGATCCGTCACGAAGACCTTGGCCCGGTGGTCGCCACTGCCATTGTGGAGTTTGACTCCGACGGCGGCAGCGAGGTTGAGCCGCAGACCGGTCTGGCCTACGGCGACAAGGTGACCCGGCCCGCCGATCCTGTCCGCGACCATTATACCTTCCTCGGCTGGTATTTTGGTGACGAGCCGTGGGATTTTGAAAACGACACGATCACCGAAGACTATCTCTGCCTGACGGCAAAATGGCATCGGGAGTCCACCACCGGATGGGCCGATCCCACTCCCGCGCCCGCGGATCCCACTCCCACCGATCCCCAGCCTCAGGAGCCCCAGTTCCCCTTTGTGGACGTGGCCGCCGACGCAGCCTATCGGGAGGCCGTGGCCTACTGCTATGAAAAGGGCTATCTGGAGGGCACCGGAGAGGACACCTTCTCCCCCGACGTCCCCATGAGCCGCGCCATGTTTGCCACCGTGCTCTATCGCATCGCGGGACAGCCTGCCGTGACGGGCGAAAGCGCCTTCTCTGACGTGGCCGCCGGCATGTGGTATACCGACGCCATCCTGTGGGCCGCCGAAAACGGCATCGTTCAGGGCTTTGGCGACGGACGCTTCGGCCCCGACATCCTCATCAACCGGGAACAGCTGGTGACCCTGCTGCACCGCTTTGCTCAGCATATGGGCGTGGACGTCAGCGTGGGCGAGGACACCAATATTCTCGACTATAACGACTTCTTCGACATCAGCAAATGGGCCATCCCCGCCGTGCAGTGGGCTGCCGGCGCCGGCGTGACCCAGGACAAAGAGGAATACGTCTTTGCTCCCGCTGCGCTCGTCTCCCGCGCAGAGGTGGCGCAGATCCTGATGCAATACGACAAGCTTGCAAAATAACACACCGGGGGCGCAGCAAACCCAGACTGCGCCCCCCTCCGTATACAGACAGACCCCTGTCTGAGCCCCGTTTTTCGGGGAACACGTCACATCAAGGAGGATTCTATGACCGTTCGAGATATCAAAGCCTTGGGCAAAAAAGTCTTTCGGGCAAATTATTGGAACTGCGTGATCGCGGCCGTCCTGCTGGCGCTGCTGGTGGGCGGCGTGGCCACCTCCGGCGCGAAAAACGCGCAGAACGCCGTTCCCCCGCAGGAGAATGCAAGCATTTCGGTCTCCTTTCAGAATGCCGTGTCCCAGCTCACCCCCGGACAGATCACGGGCATTTTTGCCGCCATCACCTCGGTGGGCGTGGTGGGCATCCTGTTGAAGATCTTTTTGTTCAACCCCCTCAAGGTGGGCTGCTATCGGTTCTTCAACAAAAACGCCCGGGACACCTCGGTCACCCTCAGCGTCATCAAGGAGGGCTTCGGTGACTATGTCCGCACGCTGCTCACCCTGTTCCTCACCGACCTGTTCACCTTCCTGTGGGGACTGCTGTTCATCATCCCCGGCATCATCAAGGCCTATTCCTACCGTCTGGTGCCCTATATCCTCCGGGACGAGCCCGATCTGCCCTCCATGGAGGTCATCCGCCGCTCCAAGGAGCTGATGCGGGGCAACAAGTGGAAGGCCTTCGTCATGGACCTTTCCTTTATCGGCTGGTATCTTCTGAGCGTGCTCACCGCCGGTCTGCTCAATCTCTTCTGGACGAACCCCTACCGTGAGAGCGCCTGCGCGGTGTTCTACAACGATCTGAAGGACTGAAAAATCATCTGTTTGGAGTGAAACACATGAAAATCATAGGCAAAGGTCTCAGCCTGCTGCTGGCAGTGCTGATGGCGTTCTCCCTCCTGCCCGGGGCAGCGTTTGCCCAGGGCTCGCCCTGGTATGCCCAGGCGATGGAGTGGGCGGAGACAAAGGCCCTCGTCATCGAGGACGCCGTTCCCACCTCTCCGGTCACCCGCTCGCAGGCGATCGATCTGGTACAAAACGCGGTGGAGCTGGACGCAGATGTCCTGCTCTGGCCCCAGAAGGAGGATGCGCCCTCCCAGGCCCTCGTGACCCGTGCCCAGATGGCCGCCCTGCTTTATCGCTGCGTGCAGCAGCTGGGCGGCGGGCTTGTCCCGGGAGACGCACCCGCGCTGAACTTTTCCGACGCGGACGCCGTGCCTGAGGAGGCCGCCGAAGCCTTTGCCTACCTCACCGAACGGCACATCGTCAACGGCATCGCCGGAACGCTGGCGCCGCAAAAGGTCTGCACGCTGGCCGAGGCGGTGGCCATGGTCTACCGCTATGCGGGCGACAGAAGCGTTTTGTGCACCGTCGGCGGGATCAGCCGCCACGGCAACGTCTATCTGGATCTCTCCCCCGACGCCTTTGGCGCCGCCGGCTTTGAGCCGGGCGACAGGGTGACGGTGACCGTGGGCGACGCCGAATATACCATGCCCGTGGGCACAGGCTATTCCGACGTCAACCCCGGGGAAATGGTGCTGGTGGTCAAGGCGGATGAGATCAGCCTGTGCGTCAATCTACGCTCCTTTGCCGGGCAGGCCGGGCTGGACGATGCCTCCGTCGGCACGCCAGTCACCATCTCCATGGCGGGCAAGGCGGCCTATCTCCGCCAGTATCAGGCGCGCAAGCTGATCTATACCGACGCCCGGGAGGACTATCCTTCCGACGAGGCTTTCTGCAATTTCCGCCCGGTGAACATGGGGCGCTTGGGCACGAATATCCTCTACCGCGCCGCCTCCGCCGTGGACAACGGACGGGGCAGAGCGGCTCTGTGTGACGCTCTGTATGCCCGCGCAGGCATCCGGACGGTGGTCAACCTGTCCGACAGCGGCGAGGGTATCGAGAGCATGCTCGCCGCCGAGGGCTTTGCCTCCCCCTATTACAAATCGCTGTACGAGGCGGGCGATGTCATCACCTCCGGCACGCTGGGGGTGGACTTTACCGCCGAGTCCTTCCGGCATATGCTGGCGGACGACCTGCGCGCCATGAGCGCGCACGAGGGGCCCTATCTCATCCACTGTCTGGAGGGCAAGGATCGCACCGGCTTTGCCGTGATGCTGCTGGAGGCGCTGATGGGCGCATCCTACGAGGAAATGCTGGACGACTATATGCTCTCCTTCGTCAACTATTATCATCTGGAAAAGGACAGCTCCCAATATACGGCGCTGCTGCAAAGCAACGCCCGGTATCTGTTCCGGACCTTTGCCGGGCTGGAGGACGCCTCCCTGCCGGCCGAGGCCGATTATGAACAGGCCGCCGTACAATATCTCACCGACTCCGGCATGACGGAGACCGAGATCGCCGCCCTGCGGGCTTGCCTTGCAGGCGATCGGTAAACACAGAAACCCCCCGGAAGGAAGGGATCGGGACATACTATGAAAGTAATTCGAGGAATCAAAATCGGCGGCCTGCAGCAAAAGATCTTCACTCTGATGTTCCTCTTTGTGGCCGCGCTGATCGCCGTCTTTGTGGCCGTCAGCCTCTATCAGCAAAAGAATCTTTCCCGCGTGGTGGAAGAGGCCAGCGCCGAGCAGCAGGCCTCCATCGAGACGGTCTCGGAAAACACCATGGAAGCGATGCTCGCCGCCTCCATGACCCGCACCACCGCCCTGCAGGCCTATATCGCCAACGATCTGTTCGGCGACGTGCGCACCGACGTGCTCACCCTGCAGGCCTTTGCCACCGAGCTTTTCGCCCACGAGGAAAACTTCTCCGCCCACGCCTATGCTCCCCCCAGCAAGGCAAACGACGGCACCCCCTCCGTCCAGTGGATCCACGAGGAGGGCGCGGAGGAGGAATCCGCCATTCTGGGCATGGTCGCCAACATGGGCGATATCATGCGCACCATGTATGAAACCTCCGACAAGCTGAGCGGTCTGTATGTGGGCACGGCGGACGGCCATCTGCTGTTCGTCAACGACCGCTCGGCCACCTACGTCAACGACGACGGCTCGCCGGTGACGCTGGACGTGCGCAGCCGCCCGTGGTACACCCGTGCGGCGCAGGCCGGAGCGCTGGTCTTTACCCAGGTGGAATCGGACGCCTATACCGGTATCTCCACGCTGGAATGCGCCGCCCCCGTCTACCAGGACGGCAAACTGGTGGCCGTGGTGGGCGCCGACCTGTTCCTCACCTCCGTTCGGGACTATGTGGACGCCGCTTCCTCGGACGGCAGCTTCCTGTGCGTCATCAGCGGCAACGGACAGGTTCTCTTCTCCCCCAACAAGGACGGCACCTTCCGTCCGGAAGTCTCGTCCAACGCTCACGACCTGCGGCAGAGCGAAAACACCCGGCTTGCCGATTTTATCACCGAGGCGATGGCGGGAACCACCGGTCTGGAAACCATCCGTGTGGACGGCAAGGAATACTACATGACGGGCGCGCCCATGTCCTCCGTGGGCTGGGCGGTGATCTCCGCCGTGGACAAGGATCTGACCCATCAGCCCACCGCCGCCATGCTGGACAGCTATGACAGGATCAACGGGCAGGCACTGACCGCCTATCAGGAGGGCACCAGGCACTCCACCCAGACCTTTGTCATCGTGACGGCAGTGCTCTTTCTCCTGGCCGTGGTGAGCGCGCTGGTGGTCGCCCAGCGCATCGTCAGCCCCATCGAGCACATGACCCGGCGGATCAATTCCCTCTCGGGCAGCGACACCGCCTTTGAGATGGAGGACGTCTACCGCACCGACGACGAGATCCAGATCCTTGCGGAATCCTTTGCCGCCCTCTCCAAAAAGACCCGGGACTATATCACCCAGATCACCCAGATCACCGCGGAAAAAGAGCGCATCGGCACCGAGCTGGCCCTGGCCACCCGGATCCAGGCCGATATGCTGCCCAATATCTATCCCGCCTTCCCCGAGCGGAGCGAGTTTGACATCTACGCCACCATGGATCCTGCCCGGGAGGTGGGCGGCGACTTCTATGACTTTTTCCTTGTGGACGACGATCATCTGTGCATGGTGATGGCCGACGTGTCCGGCAAGGGCGTGCCCGCCGCACTGTTTATGATGGCATCCCGCATCATCCTTGCCAGCAACGCAAAGCAGGGAAAATCCCCGGCGCAGATCCTCACCGACACCAACGCCGCCATCTGCCAGAACAACCGGGAGGAGATGTT
>CADBTM010000168.1 GCA_902797555.1 Oscillospiraceae bacterium | reverse complement strand
GGAGAGCGGCGGCACCGGTCTCGGCCTTGCCATCGCAAAGCAGATCGCCGAAAGCCACGGCGGCACCATTACATTTGACAGTGAATACGGCAAGGGCAGTGTGGTGACCTTGTGGCTGCCCGCTGCGGAAGGCGAGGCGCGCCATGGGTGAGCGTCTGAAAAACCTGCTTCTGGCCGTGCTGCTTTTGCTGATGATCGGCCTGCTGGGCGTCACCATGGTGCTCAGCATGCGGGACAGTCAGCGGGGCGCGCAGCTGGTGGAAGCCTTTGAGCAAAAGGAAAGCGGCGGCGTGCGTCTTGCCGCCTCCCAGACGGCGGCCTTTCCCGAAAAGCTGGGATTGATCCTGGACGAAGGCTGCTTTTACGCTCTGGACGGGGAGAGCTATCGCCTGCTGTGGCAGCAGGTGCGCCCCCTGTATGAGGAGGCGCTGGGCTCGGGCGCAGCGCTGACCCGGATGGAGGAGAGCGAGTTTCGCCGGCTGCTGCGCGCTCCGGCGGTGCTGCTCCAGTATCACGCACCCCAGCCCTTTGCCCTCTTGCAGGACTGGGGCGGAACCCAATCCTCCGACGAGACCGCCGTGCGCTCGGCTGCCATGACGGTGCGGGACGGAGGCGTGATCCTGCTGGTCACCGATGAGACCGGCGGACGGTGGAGCACCGAAACGGCGGCCTCCGCGGCCGAGCTGGAAAGCATCTGCTCGGGCGGATGGACGGTCAACGCCGCGCTGGCGGGGGAGGACTATCCCCAACTGGGATGGGATGAGCTGCTTACCCGGGAGGTGCTCTCGCTGCCCGGCGTGTCGGTGCAGACGCCGGAATACGCCCAAAGAGGCGAGCTGCCTCAGCGGGTGATCACCCTTTTCTCCATGAACGCATTTTTGACCAAGGTCTATCCCAACGCCGACGGCTCGCTGGTGTATGTGGAAAGCCACGGCACCATCCGTCTGGCCGCCGACGGCGATCTGCACTACAGCGGCACCTCCGCCGATCTGGAGCTGGCGGAAAAACAGGGCGCGGCCGCCCGGGCCGAGATCTGCCAAAAGGTCTATGCCCTGCTGGAACAGCTCTGGCAGGTGACGGGCGCCTCCGGACGGCTCAGTCTGGAGGAGATCCGGGAGGACGAAGAGGGCTGGGTGCTGCGCTTCGGACTGGAAAGCGACGGCCTGTTTTTTGAGCGGAGCGAAGGGAGCTGGGCGGTGGCACAGGTGAAAAACGGCGTGCTTACCCAGCTGCACGTCTCTCCCCGGACGCTGAGCGTCACGGGGGAGGATATGCTCCTGCCCATGACCCAGGCCGCGTCCGCACTGCCCGAGGGGAACGCGCGTCTGTGCGTGCGGCTTACCCAGCAGGGCCAGACCCTGTTCGCCCCGGTGATCTGCCGGGTGACGGAGGAATAAGCCATGGAGTGGAAACGGGTGAAAAACTGGCTGATCGTGCTGCTGGCTGTGGCCGATCTGATCCTTGCCTTCAGCGTGGGGCGTCAGCTGCTTCAGCGGAGGAATATCGTCCGCGCCGCCACCGAAAATGCGGTGGCCGTGGCGCAAAAGCGGGGCATCCGGCTGGAGAGCGAAGCGGTTTTTGCCATGCCGGAAAAGACGGAATCCTATCGGACGGAGCGCAGCGACACGATGGAGAGCGGCGCAGCCCTCAAGCTGCTGGGAGAAAATGAGCTCATTCAGCCGGGCGGCGGCGTGACTATCTATACCGGCGAGGCAGGAGAGGTCAGCTTTCGCCGGGGCGGCGCGCTGGAGATCCGTCTGCGCGATCGGGCGGAGGCCGAGCCGGTGGCGCTTTTGGAGAGCGCCGGACTGCCGGTGGAGGGCGTCAGCCTGATGGTGGACGGCGGGGAAAGCGTCCTGTATCAAAGGCAGGACGGCCTGCCGGTGTTCAACTGTCAGCTGACCTGCCGCGGGGAAAACGGCGGCTTTGCCGCCCGGGGCAGATGGCTGCTGGCCGAGGAGCTCACCCCGGAGGAAAGCAGCATCCATCGGGCGCAGCTGGTGCTGGCGCTGTGCGATCTGCTGGAGGAGCGGAGCCTGGATCGGGTGAACGGACTGGAGGCGGGCTATTACCTCCAGAGCGAGGACGCACGCGCCATGCTGCTCATCCCCGTCTGGGCGGTGGAAACCAGTCAGGGACGGCTGTATCTCAACTGTCTCACCGGGGAACAGCTGATTTTCTGAAAACTTTTTTTCAAATTCTTTGTGAAATCGCTTTCTATTTTGAAAAAACTGTGGTACACTATGATAGATTCAGTATGGGGATATGTCCCCATCAGAAAGAAATTGGAACAAGGGGGCACCCTTTTTGGATAAATACGTAATTCACGGCGGGAAACCGCTTTTCGGCGAGGTAAACATCAGCGGCGCGAAAAACGCCGCAGTCGCCATCATCCCCGCCGCCATTCTGGTAGACGGCGTTGTGCGCGTCGAAAACATCCCCATGATCCAGGACGTCATCATCGAGATGGAGATCCTGCGGGAGCTGGGCGTCAAGGTGCGAGCCGTCAATCCCGGCACGCTGGAGATCGACAGCCGCGGCCTCAACCGCTTTTCCGCCGTCAGCGATCTCAACCTGAAAATGCGTGCGTCCTATTATCTCATCGGCGCATTTCTGGGACGGTTTCACCGGGCGGAGGTGGCCATGCCCGGCGGCTGCAATTTCGGCGGCGTGCGTCCCATCGACCAGCATATGAAGGGCTTTGAAGCGCTGGGCGCCAAGATGGACACCCGGGGCGGCGTGGTTTATGCCGACGCCACCGAGGGACTGAAGGGCGCCAATATCTATCTGGACGTGGTCAGCGTGGGCGCCACCATGAACATCATGATGGCCGCCTGCATGGCGGAGGGTCAGACGGTGATCGAAAACGCCGCCAAGGAGCCTCATATCGTCGATCTGGCCAACTTCCTCAACTCCATGGGCGCCGACATCATGGGCGCCGGTACCGACGTCATCAAGATCCGCGGCGTCAGCAAGCTGACGGGCGGGGTCTATTCCACCATCCCCGATCAGATCGAGGCGGGGACCTATATGGCTGCGGTGGCGGCTGCAGGCGGCAGCGTCCTCATCAAGAATATCATCCCCAAGCATCTGGACTGCATCACCGCCAAGCTGGAGGAGATGGGTCTGGAGATGGAAGAGGTGGATGACAGCATCCGCATCACCAAAACGGGCAAGCTGCGCCGCATTCAGGTAAAGACGCTGCCCTATCCCGGCTTCCCCACCGATATGCAGCCCCAGCTGGGCGCGGTGCTTTGCCTTGCAGAGGGCACCAGTATCATCACCGAGGGCGTTTGGGAGAGCCGCTTCCGCTATTCTGACGAGCTGCGCCGCATGGGCGCAAAGATTCAGGTGGACGGCAAGGTGGCCGTCATCGAGGGCGTGGAAAAGTTTACCGGAGCCCTGGTGCGCGCCTCTGACCTGCGGGCGGGCGCAGCTCTGGTCATCGCCGGTCTGGCCGCCGAGGGCACCACCGAGGTGGAGGAGATCGCCTATATCGAGCGGGGCTATGAGGATCTGGTGGGCAAGCTGCAGCGTCTGGGCGCCGACATCCGTCGGGTGAGCGTTCCCGCGGTCGCCATCCCCAAGGCCAACTGAAGAGAATACTATCATCGGGAGCGCAGAGACGTGCGCTCCTTTTTTTGGGAGAAGACCATGACCTATTACTGCACCCTTGCCAGCGGCAGCTCGGGCAACTGCTCGGTCTATGTCAGCGGCAGACAGCGCATTCTGATCGACGCGGGCAAAAACGCCCGGTACATATCCGAACAGCTCCGCCATCTGGGGCTGGGTCTCGCCGACCTGACCCACATCCTCATCACCCACAGCCATTCCGACCACGTTTCCGCCCTGCCGGTGCTCCTCAAGCACAGCGGCGCCGCGCTGGTCTGTTCCTGGGACACCTATTCCACCATCGCCCGCAAGCTGCCTCCCGACGCGCCCAAGCTTTTGTTTGAGGAGGGGGAGCACTTTTTGCTGGGCGACTGTCCGGTGCGCACCTTTGCCACCCCCCACGACGCCCCGGGAAGCTGCGGCTATGTGCTGGGCGCAGGCAGGGAACAGGTGGCGCTGTGCACCGATATGGGCACCATGACGGGAGAGATCTTTGAAGCCATCCGGGGCAGCAGGGCAGTGCTGCTGGAGTTTAACCACGACGTGGAGATGCTCAAAACCGGCCCCTATCCCTACCCCCTCAAGCGGCGGATCCTGTCCGATCAGGGGCACCTTTCCAACGCCTTTGCGGCAAAGGTGGCGGCGCGGCTGTGCGGGACGGGCACCAGCCACGTGATCCTCGCCCATCTCAGCGCCGAGAACAACCGTCCCCAGCTGGCGCTGGACGCCGCCCGTCAGGCGCTGGAGGCCGAGGGGCTGGAGGCCGAGCTCATCCTCGCCCCACGGGACGGACTGGGCACACCGGTGCTGCTGTAAGGAGGTCGCATGCTGAACGTCAAGCTGATCTGTGTGGGCAAGCTGAAGGAAAAGTTTTATCTGGAGGCCTGCCGGGAATATGAAAAGCGGCTGGGCGGGTTGTGCCGGATAGAGATCGTCCAGCTGGACGAGGAGCCCGATCGTCCCGGTTCCCTGGAAAAGGAGGCAGAGCGCATCCGCGCCGCCATCCCCCAGGGGAGCTATGTCATCGCCATGTGCATCGAGGGCAGGACCATGTCCAGCGAAGGGCTGGCGGACAAGCGGCAGTCGGTGCACAGAACGGGGGCTGCTCCAAGGTGTGCGTCATCATCGGCTCGTCCCGGGGGATGGACGACAGCATCAAGGCAGGGGCAAATCTGCGGCTGTCCATGTCGCCCATGACCTTTCCCCATCATCTGGCGCGGGTGATGGTGCTGGAACAGCTGTATCGCGCCCTGTCCATTCTGGCGGGAAGCAAATATCACAAATAGCGGGAAAACCGGTCTCCGTGATTTTCACGGGTTTTTGCAGAAAAACAGGGCGAAAAACGGCATTTTGCGCGTTGCCTGTTTGTCCTGCGTCGCTTATAATGAAAGAGATAGAAGATTTTTCAAAAAAACGCGGAAAATCAGCAAATATTTTTCAGAAAAATTCCGGAAAAAGCAAAGAAATGATCGTTTGAGCTTTGACAAACGGACAACAACCCGTTATAATGAACGTGTGTCATCAGGCGCAGGGTATCTTTGCGTCTGATAGCCTATGCAAACAGGAGGTTATTACAGATGGATTTTGTGCAATTCTCCGCGCAAGGCAATGTGGGCATCCTGACGATCAATCGTCCGGCGGCGTTGAACGCTCTTAACGATCAGGTGATCCGCGAGCTGGACGCCGCGCTGGATCAGATCGACCGGAACGTGATCCGCTGCGTCATCGTCCGAGGCGCGGGCGAAAAGGCCTTTGTGGCCGGCGCCGATATCGGCCAGATGAGCACCCTCAGCAAGCAGGAAGGTCAGGCCTTCGGCAAGCTGGGCAACGACGTCTTCCGCAAGCTGGAGACCCTGCCCATCCCCACCATCGCCGCGGTGTGCGGCTTTGCTCTGGGCGGCGGCTGCGAGCTGGCCATGAGCTGTGACATCCGCCTCGCTTCCGAGACGGCGGTCTTCGGTCAGCCCGAGGTCGGCCTGGGCATCACGCCGGGCTTTGGCGGCACGCAGCGCATGGCGCGCCTCATCGGACCCGGCCGCGCGAAGGAGCTGCTGTATACCGCACGCAAGGTCAAGGCGCCCGAGGCGCTGGCGATCGGTCTGGTGCAGGCCGTGTATCCCGTGGAGACCCTGATGGACGAGGCCATGAAGATGGCACAGCGCATCGCGGGCAACGCGCCCATCGCCGTGCGCGCCTGCAAGAAGGCGGTCAACGACGGCCTGCAGGTGGATATGGACAAGGCTGTGGAGATCGAGGAAGCGCTCTTCGGCTCCTGCTTTGAGACGAAGGATCAGAGAAACGCCATGACCGCTTTTCTGGAAAAGCGCAAGGCCGATCCCTTTGTCAACGAATAAACCCGATCAAAAATCTATTTTTTGAAATAATTTGAGGAGGAAAAAATTATGAAGGTTGCTGTTTTCGGAGCCGGTACCATGGGTAGTGGCATCGCTCAGGTCATGGCCGCCAACGGACACACCGCTCTGCTGTACGCCAGCAGCGTCGCTTCCGCTCAGCGTCACAAGGACAAGCTGGCCGCTTCTCTGGAGAAGCGCGTTCAGAAGGGCAAGATGACCGCCGAGGCCAAGGAAGATCTGCTCAGCCGCGTGCTGGTGGAGGAGAAGTCCGCTGCCGCCGATGCCGATCTGGTCATCGAGTGCGTCAAGGAGGAGATGGCCACCAAGCGTGAGCTGCTCTGCGAGCTGGATGCGATGTGCAAGCCCGAGACGATCTTTGCTTCCAACACTTCTTCGCTGTCTGTCACCGAGATGGGCAACGGACTGAAGCACCCCGTGATCGGCATGCACTTCTTCAATCCCGTCCCCAGCATGAAGCTGGTGGAGGTCATCCGCGGCGCCAACACCACCCAGGAGACCTTTGATTTCATCTACAATCTGTCCAAGGAAATCGGCAAGGATCCCGTCGAGGTCGCCGAGGCTCCCGGCTTTGTGGTGAACAAGATCCTGGTGCCCATGATCAACGAGGCCATCGGTCTGGTGGAGACCGGCGTCGCTTCCGTGGCTGACATCGACAAGGCCATGAAGCTGGGCGCCAATCATCCCATGGGACCCCTGGAGCTGGGCGATTTCATCGGCCTGGACGTCTGCCTGGCCATCATGAACGTTCTCTACAACGAGACCGGCGATTCCAAGTATCGTCCGGCTCTGCTGCTGAAGAAGATGGTCCGCGGCGGTCAGCTCGG
>CADBTM010000167.1 GCA_902797555.1 Oscillospiraceae bacterium | reverse complement strand
GGTGCTGGACAAAAAGACCCCGCTGCTGCGCTCCATGGAGGCGCTCAACCGTCAGGCACTGCGAGTGGTGCGGCTGCTGGGCGATACCGACGCAAAAAGCGTCATCCCCATGGCGGGCGCCGAGCAGGAATATTTTATCGTGGACAAAAAGCTCTTTGCCCAGCGGCAGGATCTGATGATGTGCGGCAGGACGCTTTTCGGCGCAAAGCCCGCCAAGGGGCAGGAGCTGGATGACCACTATTACGGCAACATCAAAGAGCGCATCATGGACTATATGCGTCAGACAGACGACGAGCTGTGGCGTCTGGGCGTCCCCGCCAAAACCGAGCACAACGAGGTCGCCCCCGCCCAGCACGAGCTCGCGCCCGTCTATGCCACCGCCAACATCGCCTGCGACCAGAACCAGCTGATGATGGAAACGCTGAAAAAGGTGGCGCTGCGCAAGGATCTGGTGTGTCTCCTTCACGAAAAGCCCTTTGCCGGCGTCAACGGCAGCGGCAAGCACAACAACTGGTCCCTCAACATCGACGGGGGAAAGAGCCTGCTGGATCAGGGCAAGACCGCCGAAACCAACGCCCGCTTCCTGCTGTTTATGGTGGCGGTGATCTGGGCGGTGGACGAATATGCCGAGCTGCTGCGGGTCTCGGTGGCCGCGCCCAGCAACGATCAGCGTCTGGGCGGCAACGAGGCGCCCCCTTCGGTGATCTCGGTCTTTTTGGGCGATCAGCTCACCGATCTGCTCACCGAGATCGGCACCGGCGGCGAATCGGCCATCCGTCAGGGCGGCAATCTGAAGATCGGCGTCACCACCATTCCCAATCTGCCCAAGGATATCTCCGACCGCAACCGCACCAGCCCCTTTGCCTTCACCGGCAAAAAGTTCGAGTTCCGCATGCTGGGCTCGTCCATGTCCATCGCCGACTGCAACACCGTCATCAATACCATCGTGGCCGAGATCCTTTCCCGCATCGCCGACCGGCTGGAGCAGGCGGAGGACATCAACGAGGAGTGCCGCAAGATCATCCGCGACGTCATGCGGGATCACAAAAAGATCATCTTCAACGGCAACAACTATTCCGACGAATGGCGCCGGGAGGCCGAGGCGCGGGGCCTGCCCAACATCGACAACGCCGTGGACGCCGCCGAGACGCTGATCAGCCGCAAGAGCGTGGAGCTCTTCGAGCGGCACGGCGTGCTCAACCGCATCGAGCTGGAAAGCCGCTATGAGATCCGTCTGGAGGGCTATACCAAAACGGTGAACATCGAGGCCAACACCATGGTGGAAATGACCCGCCGCCAGATCATCCCCGCGGTGGTCAAATACGCCAAGTTCCTCTCCGACGCGCTGGTACAGCTGAAAAATACCGGCCTCGCCGTGGACGTCAGCCTGGAGGCCGGCCTGCTCAAGGACGTCTCCGCCGCCTCCGCCGCTCTGCGCACCGCCCTGAACAAGCTGGAAAAGCTGCTGGACAAGGGCGCCGCCCTCACCGACATGAAGGAAAAGGCTGTCTTCTATCACGAAAAAGTCCTTCCCGCCATGGCCGCCCTCCGCGCCCCCGCCGACGAGCTGGAGATTCTCCTCGGCCGGGAGTATTGGCCCATGCCCACCTACGGCGATCTGATGTACGGGATCCTGTAAATTCACTCTATATATACTTTTTGCCTCCCTCATCCGAGGGAGGCAATTCTATACAAAGTTTTTAGATTTTTTTGAAGCAGTTTGCGAATAGAAACTTACATAGATGTATGGTATAATACAAGCACGATAAAAACACATGCGCTGAAAGGAAAGAAGGTGATTGTTTGCAATGAGCGAGATGATCAAACGTGCCTATACGTTTCGCATGTACCCCAACAAGGAACAGCAGAAATTGATCGAGAGAACTTTTGGTTGTTGCCGCTTTGTTTACAATCATTTTCTGGAGCTGAAAGAACAACTTTATAAGGATAGTAAGAAGAGTTTGTCATACTTTGATATGACAAAAATGCTGACCCTGAAGAAGAAGGATTTCCCTTTTTTGAAGGAAGCTGATTCAAAAGCATTGTATTATAGTTTAAACAGATTGAGCAAAGCTTATACAAATTGGTTTGAAGCAATCAAAAGGAAGGACTATTCTCACGGAAGACCTAGGTTCAAAAGCAAGAAGAATAAAGTACAGTCATACACGACGTCGCAAATAAAAGGTTTTGTAGATGACAGGCATCTGTTTTTGCCTAAAATTGGAGCTGTTCAGGTGTCTGGAGGCAGAATTCCCACCGGAAAAATCAATGAGGCCACAATTCGCAGAACGGCTTCTGGATATTATGTCTCCTTGCAATGTGACGCTGAAAAACCGGAAAAGCTACCGGAAACCGAACGGGTGAACGGATTGGATTTGGGAATCAAGGCATTTGCTACCATGGCGGACGGTACGAAGTACGAAAACGAAAAGAAACTGCAAAAGGCACAGAAAAAACTAAGGCGGGCACAAAGGAAGCTTTCCAGAAGGGAAAAAGGTTCAGCCAACTGGGAAAAGCAAGTTGGGAAAGTGGGCTTGATTCAGGAAAAAGTTGCAAATCAAAGAAAAGACCATCACCAAAAGCTAAGCACTCAGCTCATTCGTGAAAACCAAATGATTGCAGTAGAAGATCTTGGCGTTAAGGGCATGGTAAAAAACCATAAGCTTGCAAGGGCAATTTCTGACGCGGCGTGGTCGGATTTTATCCGGATGTTGGACTATAAAGCGGGGTGGTATGGTCGAACGATCATCAAGGTACCCCGCAGTTTTGCCAGCAGCCAGCTTTGTTCCTGCTGCGGATATAAGAATCCGGAGGTAAAGAATTTGAGAGTGCGAACATGGAGCTGTCCGCAATGTGGCGCAAAACATGACCGGGATCAGAATGCCGCAATCAATATTTTGAGGAAAGGAACGGAGATTCTTTCTCCGAATACTCTGTGATTTGAACAAAAAAGGTACCGCGGGGCACGCGGGAACCTTTCGGATACTTCCGAAAACGCTTGTGGAGATCATGTAATTCCTTTTTTCGAAAAGGTTGTGATCGCAGAAGCAAGAACTTGCTCAAGTGCCGTTGCAATACGCGCGCGAGCGCAAGGTGCCAGAAACCTTGTCATCCTGTGCCGTAATCCAGCGAAGTTGCAATACGCGCGCGAGCGCAAGGTGCCAGCGTTATCACCTACACCAACAGCTACCTTGAGATGGGTTGCAATACGCGCGCGAGCGTGGGTTGCCAGGCCGAGTGGGATTTTGACCTGCTGGATCTGGAGCGTTGCAACACGCGCGCGAGCGTGGGCTTCCATACCCCACAGACAGAAACACGTTTTCCTTTTGCCGCCCATTTGGGCGGCAATTATCTTTCTCTGTTTGACAACCCTGCAAAAGGGGACTATAATAAAGAAAAAACAACTCTTTTTCAGGAGGCTGTCTATGAAATTGACCTTTTACGGCGCAGCCCGCGCCGTCACCGGGAGCTGCCATTGCGTGGATGCCTGCGGCAAGCGCATCCTTGTGGACTGCGGTCTGCAGCAGGGCGGCGACGAGATCGACGACAACGCCTTGCCCTTCGTGGCGGGCGACGTGGATTATGTGGTGGTCACCCATGCCCACATCGACCACACCGGACGGATCCCGCTGCTGTACAAGCAGGGCTATTCCGGCGAGGTGGTGGCTACGCGGGTCACCGGCGAGCTGATGGGCATCATGCTGCTGGACAGCGCCCACATTCAGGAGAGCGACGCCCAGTGGGCAAACCAAAAGGGCAAGCGCGCCGGACGGGAGGCGGTGGAGCCGCTGTACACCGTGGACGACGCCAACACCGCCATCCAGCACCTGCGCACCTATGATTACAACCAGCGCTTCACCCTGTGCGAGGGCGTGGAGGTCTGCTTCCGTGACGCGGGACACCTGCTGGGCTCCGCCATGGTGGAGATGTGGATCACCGAGGAAGGCGTCACCAAAAAGATCGTCTTTTCCGGCGATATCGGCAACACACAGCAGCCCATCATCCGGGATCCCAGCTATATCTGCGAGGCCGATTACGTCCTCACCGAGAGCACCTACGGCGACCGGGAGCACGGCGAAAACGACGGGGAATATACCGAAGCGCTGGCCGAGATTCTGGACAGCACCTTTGCCAAGGGCGGCAACGTCATCATTCCCGCCTTTGCCGTGGGACGCACTCAGGAGCTGCTCTACTTTATCCGCGAGATCAAGGAACGGGGTCTGGTCACCAGCTGCCCCGACTTTCCGGTGTATGTGGACAGCCCCCTTGCCAAAGCGGCGACCTCGATTTTTGACGGCGACCTGAGCGGTTATATCGATGAGGAGGCCGAGGAGCTGGTGCGCAACAACGTGCGCATGCTCACCTTTGACGATCTCCGCCTCACCGAGACCACCGAGGAATCCCGTATGCTCAACGAGGATCGCTCGCCCAAGGTCATCATTTCGGCCAGCGGCATGTGCGATGCGGGACGGATCCGTCATCACCTCAAGCACAATCTGTGGCGTCCCGAGTGCGCCATCGTCTTTGTGGGCTATCAGGCCGAGGGCAGCCTTGGCCGCCGCCTGCTGGATGGCGTCCCGTCGGTCAAGCTGTTCGGCGAGGAGATCGCCGTCAAGGCCAACATCGTCAATTTCCCCGGCCTGTCCTCCCACGCGGGGCTGACCGGTCTGCTCCAGTGGATTTCCGCTTTCTCGCCAAAGCCGCAGCAGGTCTTTGTGGTGCATGGCGACGCCGAGGTGGTGCCCTCCTATGTGGAGCGCCTGCGCAAGCTGGGCTTTGCGGTGCACGGCCCCGAGCTGGGCGAGGTCTACGACCTGCTGGAAAACCGGATGGTGGAGCAGGGCCACACTCCCGAGCGCAAGAAAGCCGACGTCCCCGGCGAGAGCGAAGCCTTCAAGGCCCTCAAAGCCCGCGGCCAGGATCTGCTGGACGTCATCGCTCACAACAAGGGCGGCACCAACAAGGATCTCAAAAAGTTCGCCACCGAGCTGGCGGCACTCATCGCAAAGTGGGATCGCTGAGCAAGCGTTTCCTCATCATAAAAAGGCGGCTTTTGCCGCCTTTTTTGCAACCTGTTTCGTTTTTTCCTGTCTGAAAGGGTAGAGAAAGCGTTTCGGAACGGAGGGAGACCATGGACGACCGGCAGATCGTGGCGCTGTTCTGGCAGCGGCAAGAGGATGCCATCACCCAGACAAGAATCAAATACGGCGGCCTGTGCCGCGCCGTCGCCCGCAATATCCTGCACAGCGAGGAGGACGCGGAGGAGTGTGAAAACGACGCGCTTTTGCGCCTGTGGAACGCGATTCCGCCGGAAAAACCTGAAAAGCTGGGTGCCTTTACAGCACGCATTGTGCGCAATCTTGCCCTCAATCGCTACGAGGCGGCACATGCGCAGAAGAGGGAGGGGGTCACCGTTTTGCTGGACGAGCTGGGTGAGGTGATTTCCGGTGGGGAAAACGCCGAAAGCGCCGCCCTCCGCCGTGAGCTGGGTGACAGCATCGACCGATTTTTACGGGAACAGCCCAAAACAGCCCGGGTGGTGTTTCTGCGCCGCTATTTTTTGGCCGAGTCGGTGGCCGATACGGCGCGTGCATTGGGCATGCGGGAGGGCACGGTAAAAAGCACCCTTTCCCGCACCCGCGCCGCCCTCCGGCAATATCTGCGAAAGGAAGGTCTTTTGGAATGAGCGAAATGGATTTGCTGTGGGCAGTGTGCGGCGTGGGCGACGATCTGCTGCAGGAGGCCATGGAGGCAAAGCCCGTCCGGCGGCGTTTTCCCTTTGCCGCGGTGGCCGCAGCTGCCGCCTGCCTGATGCTGTGTGTGGGAGGGCTGTTTCTCCGCTTTGGTCCGAGGATGGGGAGCGCCGCCCCCGGTCTGGCGCCGATGCAAAGCGAGCCTTCCCAATCCTCCGGAAATGCCCAGTGGACACAGCCCGAGCCTATGCCCAGCATGCCGCAGGAGAGCGCCCCGTCCTCTGACCCCGGCGCATTTCAGGAGGGAAAAGGCCGGGAGCAGCAGGCTGAATACACCTTGGGCGTTGTCGCCCTTGGTGACAGCGAAAGCTGGGTGAGAACACAGTTCGGCGAGCCGGAGGCAGAGTCCAATTTCCGGGAGAACGATTCGGACGGCACCCTGCGCATGTGCCTGTGGTACGGCGAGGGGCGCGGCCTGCGGCTTGATCTGGTGGTCCGGCCCGAGGAGGACAAGGCCGTTGAAGCCGTGGTCAGCGGCATCTATCTCTCCGATGCAGACGCTTTTCCCGGTCTGGTGGAGGAACAAAGCGGGGAAGAGATCCAGGTGGGGGACAGCCTCAGCCGGGTTTTGGAGGTCTATCCCCAGCAGGACAAGACCGCCATTGGCGACACGTACACCGTCCCGCTGGATGGGACAGGGAACACTTCAGCCACCTTTTACCTGAAGGATCGGACGGTGACCGCCATCTATCTGGGCGAGCTCTATCCCGGAAATGGGGATGCCCGGCCGCAGCCTCCGACCGAGCCGCCCTACTCGCTGGAAAGCGACACGTTGACGGTGTGGTCTCGGGAAAACGGAGAGTGGGTCAGCCGGGACTTTTCCGGCTGGCAGGAGACCAAGTATCTTATAACGATGCTCAATATCGAAGATCTCCGCTTTGACGGGGAAGCGTACCTCTCCGAGGATGTTCTCTTCGTGGATCTCCACAACGGAACGGTGCTGTCTTTCGCCGCAGAAGGCGGCGATACGGGAAAGATCCTCCGCTGGGAGGGCATGTTTACACCTGACTGTAAAGCCGAGCTCCTTTATGACGGTGTGACCTTTCCGCAGGGCACCCGGGACGCCATAGAAGACATGCTGGGATAAAACAAAAAGCGCCGCGAATTGCGGCGCTTTTTCTTTTGCCTTGTTTCAATAGCTCACCCGGTATCCGATCACGCGGAAGAAGGACAGCTCCCGCTGGAGCTGCAGAAATGCCGCCCGGGTGTCCAGCGCGGTGATTGAGCCGGACAGCTCGGCAAAGACGATGTTGATCTTTTGCTGATCATCATAGTCGATGTTGTCGGTCTTCACCCGGAAATACTCCACCGACAGCTTTGCTTCGGCAAAGGTGGCCAGCGTCTGCGCCAGATCGCCGTAGCGATCCATGCGGATGGAAAAGGCCACGCTGACGATGCTGTTGGAATCGTCGATGAACAGGTGCTTGGAAAAGACCGCCAGCATCCGCCCGTCGGGCAGGGGAATGAAGGAATTGATATAGATGGGCTGCTGATAGATCATGCTGTACAGCCATTCGGTGTCGTAAAAGCTATTGACGATAAGGGCGGCATAGTCCCCCTCGTCGCTTAAAAGCGCGTCGATGGTGGCCGAGATCGAATGGCAGGGGCGCACCTCCATCCCCAGTGCCGCCGAAACGGTGCGCGCCATATCGGCGGGGCAGAGGACGATGCCGTCCCGCTTGAAGGTATCGATCCTATCGGCCTCGTGGGGGAGGACGAGATCGGGACGATGCTGGACATAGTAACGATACTGCCGCCCGCGGCTCATGCGCATCAGCGTCTGCCACAGGGAGGTGGCCTTGACGGTCAGCTCGGGAGACAGCCCTGCGGTCACATGCTCCAATACCGCCTTTTCCCGGCTATGCTCATAGGTATCCTCCAGCTCGCCCTCCAGATCGGTCAGGCGGACAGCGGCCTCCATCCGGCGCAGGAACACGTCCCGCAAAGCGTCGTCGCAGCTGTCGATGATCTGAAAAATGATGTCCTTTTCACGCATGGGGGAGTCCCTCCTTTGATTTCTGCTTTCATCATATCCTCCGGAAAAAAGATTGTCAATGCGGAAATGGCCGCATACAGGAAAATCCGGAGGAAAACGGGGAAAATGAAGATAAAGGCATAGACAAACGAGACAAAGTGTGATAAATTAACTATATCTGAACGTATGTCAAGGAGGAAGAAACATGACCAAAACATCGGTTTTTTATCCCCAGGGCGTTTGCTCCCGGAAATATGAAATCACCGTTACCGACGGAATTCTGGAGGATATCCAGATCGAAGGCGGCTGCAACGGCAACCTGAAAGGCCTCCGCACGCTGATGTTGGGTCGTCCGGCGGAAGAGGTGGCCAGCATGCTGGAGGGCATCCAGTGCGGCGCGCGTCCGACTTCCTGCCCCGACCAGATCTCTAAGGCCATCCGCCAAATGCTGTAATCGAATCGGAAATTCAAGGAAAAAAGAGGAAATACTATGTCTGTTACAACGGTAAGAGCGATCCTGCATGCGCCGCAGGACTATGTAGGCAAAGAGGTTTCTTTGCAGGGATGGGTGCGCACCGCCCGGGACGTCAAGGCGTGCGCCTTTGTCGAGCTCAACGACGGCTCGGTGGTCAGCAATCTGCAGCTGGTGTTTGACGCGAAAAACGAGCATTATGCCGCCGCGGCAAAGCTCAATGTGGGCTGCGCCATCCGGGTCACCGGCGTCGTCGCCGCCTCGCCCAATCCCAAGCAGCCGGTGGAGGTGCAGGCCACCACGATGGAGCTGGAGGGCGCCTGCCCGCCCGATTATCCTCTGCAGAAAAAGCGCCACACGCTGGAATATCTCCGCACCATCCAGCATCTGCGCCCCCGCACCAACACCTTCTCCGCGATCTTCCGGGTGCGCAGTGCAGCCGCTTTTGCCATTCACAAGTTCTTCCAGGAGCGGGGCTTTGTCTATGCCCATACGCCCATCATCACTGCCAGTGATGCCGAGGGCGCAGGCGAGATGTTCCAGGTGACCACGCTGGATCTGAACAACATCCCCCTCAACGACCAGAACGAGCCCGACTATACCAAGGACTTTTTCGGCAAATGCACCAACCTGACCGTTTCCGGTCAGCTGGAGGGCGAGATCTTTGCCCAGGCCTTCGGCAATATCTATACCTTTGGCCCCACCTTCCGCGCCGAGCGTTCCAACACCACCCGTCACGCCAATGAGTTCTGGATGATCGAGCCGGAGATGGCCTTCTGCGACCTCAAGGGCGATATGGACGTGCAGGAGGATATGATCAAATACGTCATCCGCTATGTACTGGACAACTGCCCGGACGAGCTCAACTTCTGCAATAAGTTTTTGGACAACGGCCTGCTGGAGCGTCTCCATGCCGTGGCCTATGAGGAGGCCTTCGGCCGCATCACCTATACCGAGGCCATCCAGATCCTCGAACAGCACAAGGAAGCCTTTGACTTCCCGGTGTTCTGGGGCTGCGATCTGCAGTCCGAGCACGAGCGTTACCTCACCGAGGTCATCTTTAAAAAGCCGGTCTTTGTCACCGACTATCCCAAGGAGATCAAGGCCTTCTATATGCGCCGCAACGACGACGGCAAGACCGTCGCCGCCGCCGACCTGCTGGTGCCCGGCGTGGGCGAGCTGTGCGGGGGCAGCCAGCGTGAAGAGCGCCTCGAGGTGCTGGAAAAGATCATCGAAGAAAACGGCATGGATCAGAAAAACTACTGGTGGTATCTGGAGCTGCGCAAATACGGCACCACCAAGCACGCCGGCTTCGGCATCGGCTTTGAGCGCCTGATCATGTACCTCACCGGCGCAGGCAATATCCGCGACGTGCTGCCCTTCCCGCGCACCGTGGGCACCGCCGAGTTCTAAGCCTCCGGGAGGGACTATGAGCTATATCATCGGCATCGACATCGGGGGCAGCACCACAAAGATCATCGGCCTGCAGGACGGCCGCCTGATCGGCGCCACCCGTGTCAAGGCAAGCGACCCGCTGACCTCCGCCTATGGCGCCTTCGGACGCTTTTTGGAGGACTACAGTCTGCAGCTCAGGCAGATCGACAAGGTGATGTGCACCGGCGTGGGCTCTTCCTTTTTGCGGGACGAGCTGTACGGCATTCCCACCGTCAAGGTGGACGAGTTTCGCGCGGTGGGTCTGGGAGCAAAGTTCAGCACCGGACTGGATCACTTTGTGGCAGTGAGCATGGG
>CADBTM010000166.1 GCA_902797555.1 Oscillospiraceae bacterium | reverse complement strand
ACGAATTGGGCAAAGGGACAGTCCCCGCTGTCATCTGTTTTCAGCTTCATTATATCGTATCCAAACGGATAATTCTACAGGAATTTCTGAAAGCCTTCCGAAAAAGAGACCCGCGCCGCAGTTTTTGATCTGGTCAATTTCTCAAAAATGCGATATACTATAGGCAGATTCGGAAAGCGGAGGAAAGACACATGAAAAAGATCGCCGCAATCAACGGAAGTCCCCGGGTCAACTGGAACACCGGTACACTGGTGCGGGACGCCGCCGAGGGCGCGAAAAGCGCCGGAGCGGAGGTGCAGGTGTTTGACCTGTATCGGCTGGAAAAATACACCGGGTGTATCTCGTGCTTTGGCTGCAAGCTGGCGCCGAACACGGGAAAATGCATCTGCCGGGACGGCCTTGCACCGGTTTTGCAGACCATCCGTGAGGCGGACGGCGTCATTCTCGGCTCGCCCAACTATCTGAGCAACGTCTCTGCCGGGTTCCGCGCGCTGTATGAACGGCTGATTTTCCAGTCTCTTACTTACAAGCGGGAGCCCCGCAGCTACAACACCCACAGGATCCCCGTTTTGTTTGTCATGACCAGCAACGCGCCAAAGGCCATCTATGACCAGATGGGCTATACAGACCTGCTGCAGTCCTATCAGAGCACGCTGGAAACCTTTGTGGGCGACACAAGGATCTATGTGGCGGACAACACCCTGCAGGTCAAGGATTACAGCCGGTTTGACTGGACGATGTTTGATATCGCAGACAAGCAGGCGCGCCACGAAACGGTCTTTCCCCAGCAGCGGGAGGAGCTTTTTTCCCTCGGGGCACAGATGGTCAACCAGCCTTGGTGAAAAAGAGAAAGCACACGGCGCCGGAGAAGCTCTCCGGCGCCGCTTTTCTGTTTATTCGTAAATGGCGCATCCGTTGCGTCCGGCATCCTTCACCCGATACAATGCGGTGTCCGCATCCCGGTACAGATCCCCTTTGGGGTTCTCCCGGTCGGAGAAGGCCACGCCCACGCTGAGCGACACCGGAGGCAGATCGTCCTTGGGATGCTGCAGCTGATCGTTGGCGTGCTCGATCTTGTTGATGACAAGCTGACGCATGCTGCTGTTCACACGGGTCATCACCACGGCAAACTCGTCGCCGCCCAAGCGGCAGATGATATCCACCGAACGGAAGCTCGCCTTCAGGATGTCGGCCACCCGCTTGAGGATGCGGTCGCCCACAGCATGACCGTAAGTATCGTTCACCGACTTGAAATCGTCCACGTCGATGAGGAGGAGCGCCATATGCTGGGTGTCGGCGCTCTCCATCAGCATATCGTAAGCGCCGCGGTTGAACAAGCCGGTGAGGGCGTCGTGGGATGCCTCGTGGCTCAGCTTTTCCCGTGCGTCCCGGTTTTCCCGCAGGATCTTGTTGTAGGTGCGGGTGACAAATCGCAGTTCCCCCACGCCGATGGGCGGGATGATCTCCTGCTGCTGCATTTTGTCCACCATGTTGGTCAGCGGCTTGCGGATCATCCATGTGATAATGACCACGATGCTCAAAACGATGATAAAGAAGAGCACCGTTATACCGGTCTGGATGCGCACCAGCAGCGCCAGCTGATCGGAGGCCTGCTCCAGCTCCTGACTGGAGGAACGGATGATCTCCTGCGTGCATTGGCTGGTGCATTCCCGGATGCGATTCTTATAGTTCATATAACTGTTGTCAAAAACCAGCTCCTTCGCCTTTTCCCGCTTTTGCCCGGCGTTCAGGCCTTCATCCTCCGGGCTGAGCTGGATGGCGAAAAGACTTGCAGGGATGCGGGACAAGTTATAGTCGCCCGCCTCCACCGTCAGCCGCATGGCCAGATTTTCCACCTTCACCAGCTCGTTGGAAAGCTCGAGGGCGGTGTTCAGGTTGGTGAGCGCGCTGCTCTCTCTGCCTACCAAAAGCTGTGCCATCTGCTCCACCGCCCTGTCACGGCGACGGGTGACCTCCACCTCTTCGTAAAAGTCATCCAGATACTCCAGCTCGCCGGTCACCACAAAGCAGCGCACCCGATCGGTGAGATAGTCCGCTCCGGCCTCCATGTCGGAGGCAGCCATCTGCGCCTGAATATACCAGTCACTGGCCTGCACCATCCGCCGATGGGCTTTGATCACCGAATTATCCACAAAGATAAGCACCGCGGCGGCAATTATGGCAAGGACGGTGACAAAGATCGACGTCGTCCGAAGCTGGATCCCGCTTCGCTCGGGCTTGGCGGACTCGGCAGATTCCGACTCATCCTCCCCATATGGGCGGTCGGCGGCCTCCTTCAGAACATTGATCTTTGCCTGACGGACAGTGGCGTTGACAGCGCTCTTTTCGTCGTCCTGTTCTTCCGCCTCGGCGGCGGCGATTTCGGCCTTCCTCTTTTGGAGGAGGAAGGACTTGAACTCCTCTGCCGGAACCGGCTTGGAGAAATAATAGCCCTGTACCAGATCGCAGCCCAGCTTGCGCAGAGCATGAAGCTGCTCTTCGGTCTCCACGCCCTCGGCGATGACGGGGACAGAGAGATAGTCGGAAATGCCGATGATGACCTCCACCATGTGGGTGCTTCCCCCTTGACGGAAGGCGTTGCGCACAAACTGCATATCCAGCTTGAGGGCGTCGATGGGCAGATTGGAGATCATATTCAGCGAGGAATAGCCTGTGCCAAAGTCATCCATTTCGATGCGGAAGCCCATTTTCCGCAGCTTTTCCACCATTTCGATGATCTGCTTGGAATCCTTGGTGTAGGCCGATTCGGTGACCTCCAGCAGCATGTCCCCGCCGGAAAGGTTGTTTTCCTGCAGGATGGTGCGCAGCGTTTCGGGAAGGTTCTGGTCATAGAGGTCGATGCGGGAGACGTTGACCGAAACAGGCACCGCCTGCCCCAGCTGATCCTTCCATTCCCGGATCTGCCGGGCGGTCTCCCGCCAGACGTAGGTATCCAGCCGCTGGATCAGGCCGTT
>CADBTM010000165.1 GCA_902797555.1 Oscillospiraceae bacterium | reverse complement strand
TAATGTAAAGCGTTAAGCCTGATTACGCATACATGGATCGATATATGTGTGAAATTATGAAAGAATCTAAAGCGAGCTTTGAGAATCTGAGGCGAGCCTTGAGGGTCTGAGGTCAACTGATAGGTCGAAAGAGGCTGTTAGTACAGCAGAATGGCAAGATTTTCGCTCCGTGATTTGTTTATTTTCTAATTACCGCAATCCGATATGTTCCGATGTATTCGACCGGATTTATTTCCGCGAACTCAGAGGGACGCTAACATCAAAATCGACGTGTCGAGCCATGTTGAGACGGTCGTCCTATTGATCCACCAAAAGTCAACGGACTATTTCACAGTAGACGATTCGCCGATGCGTATCTTGTGCCCGAAAAAGAACATTTTATCAATCATGTAATCCATCTGGTGCACGACCTTGGCAAAAAGATCATCGTCGAGGGCGTGGAAACACAGGAGCAGGCAATAAAACGGAAAGAACTGGATGCGGACATCATTCAGGGCTATTATTACAGCAAGCCCCTCCCTCCGGACGAGGCGATCCGGTTTCCGGTTTCACAGTGTCAGAATGATTGATTCCGGCGGGCTTGCCTGCCCGCCGGCTGAAAAGCGCTTTTCATAAAACCCCTTGCCCATCTTTCAAAGCAAAGGAGAAACACCATGGGACTGTTTCATTTCCCAAAAACCATCCGATATGATAACGGCGACGTGTATAAGGGCGACGTGAAAAACGGCGCCCCTGAGGGCAAGGGCGTGATGACCTATGCCAACGGCAGCGTCTACGAGGGCGAGCTTTTCCGCGGCAAGCGCCACGGCGTGGGCAAGATGACCTATGCCGACGGCAAGTACTATGAGGGCGAGTTCTTTATGGGCAGCCCCGGCGGGGAGGGCACCGTGCATTACGCCAACGGCAACGTCTATGAGGGCAGAGTCCTTGTCGGCAAGCTGTCGGGACGGGGCGTGATGCACTATGCCAACGGAGACGTGTACGAGGGCGCGTTTGATAACGACAAATGTCACGGCAAGGGCAAGCTGACCTATGCCAACGGCGACGTCTATGAGGGAGACTTTCTGGAGGGAAAGCGAACCGGCCACGGCACCTTCCGGGTGAAGAACGGCGGAAGTTATACCGGAGAGTTTGTGGAAGGCAAGCGCACCGGCCGAGGCACCGCCTACGGATGGGACGGCTCGGTCAGCGAAGGGGTCTTTCTGGACGGAAAACTGAACGACCCCAACGGCGTCGTCCGCTATGCCAACGGCAACCGCTTTGAAGGCAGCATGGTCAATGGAAGAGCGGATGGCCAGGGAAAGGCCACCTTTGCCACCGGCGAGATCTACGAAGGCTCTTTCAAAAACAGCAAGCTCAACGGCGAGGGCGTGATGCGCTACCCGAACGGCGACGTCTACAAGGGCGGCTTTGTGGACAGCAAGCGCAGCGGGCCTGGCGTGATGACCTATGCCAACGGAGAAGTCTACGACGGTCTGTGGCTGGATGATAAGCCGGCCGAAGAGGACAAGCTCCCCGCTTCCCGGCGGAAAGAAGTCAAGCAGAGCGCCCCAAAGACGGAAACAAAGCCCCAGACCCAAAGCCGTGGGAAACTGGTGCTGGAGGATGGCTCCGTCTATGAGGGCGAGATGCGGGACGGCATCCCCAACGGAAAGGGGACGCTGCGCTGCGTGGGGCATGAATGGTACGAAGACCTGTTCTTTGACAGCGGCACGTGGAGCTCCCGAAGAAACCAGCTGCTCTCCTCCGAAAACGGGCGCATCGGTGCCGAGGTCAACGTCTACGAGGGCGACTTTCAGGACGGCAAGCGCAGCGGCTACGGAAAGATCCGCTATGCCAACGGCTCCACGTTCCAGGGCTATTTTCGGGACGGTCTGCCCTATCAGGGCAAGGGCATGGTGTACGCCAAGGACGACTCTCAGCCGCTGGCCTTCATCGAGCTGGACAACACCACGATGGGCGGCGCGCAGGACGGCGTCAGCGTCTGGTGGATCTGGCCGAACACCCAGCGGTGAGAACACGCATTTCCTTGCAAAAACATACATGGTATGTTATACTTTTTCCAGAATACAGCGGCGATCCGCACAAAAAGGAGGAAAAAACCATGTCATTGTTCGACACGCTGAAAAAGGCTGCGGAAAAGCAGCTTCGCAACACCGTTTCCCAAGCGGCGCACTCTGTGACGGGCGCCGGAAACAAGCTGGGTCAGCAGGTAAAGAACCAGGTGGAGCAGGGTGTGAAAACCGCCGTGACCGGCGGGAACAAGAGCTGGAAGGTCACCTTTGAAAAGCTCCCCGAAACGCTGGACGAGCTCAAGGCCCTGCCCGAAAGCTCTCTGCAGGAGCCCCAGTTCACCGCCGCGCTGACGGTGGCGGCGCTGTGCGCCTTTCCAAAGGATCGGGAGGCCTGCTACGCCATGATGGAATATCTCTGCGGCTCCAAGGGGCTGTCTCCCGCCGACAAGGGCTTTATCCGCGATCGGTTTATGGACGGCGTGGACTATATCCCCCGCTCCTATTTTGACGGCGCCACCCCCGACAACGAATATACCCCCACCCAGCCCCTCACCGTGACGGTGTATGAAAACCCCGTCAAGCTGGAGGAGGGCTATATGGGTCTGCTGCTGCAATCGGGCGGCGCGGACTCTCGGCGTCAGCTGACCCTGCGCCTCAAGCCCTCCACCGGGCAGTGGTTCCTGTGGGAGCAGTATCTCCTCAGCGGCATCCGCATTCCCAAGAGCCGGGACGCCTGGGCATGAGGATCTGGCGAAAAACATCGCCGGGATCGCCAAAAAAATAAAACCCATGGAAAAGGGCCGCTGCAAATGCAGCGGCCTTTTTGCGTTTCTTATAAAACCTTGCTGAGAAAATCCTGCAAACGGGGGCTTTGCGGGTGGGAAAAGAGCAGTTCCGGCGTGTTTTCCTCCACGATCTGCCCCTCGTCCAAAAAGAGCACCCGGGAGGAGACCTCTCTGGCAAAGCCCATCTCGTGGGTGACCACCAGCATGGTCATGCCCTCCTGCGCCAGCTCCTTCATCACGTCCAGCACCTCGCCCACCATCTCCGGATCGAGGGCGGAGGTGGGCTCGTCAAAGAGCATGACCTCCGGATTCATGCACAGGGCGCGGGCGATGGCCACACGCTGCTTTTGCCCGCCGGAGAGCTGGGCGGGGTAGACGTCCCGCTTGTCCGACAGACCCACCCGCTCCAGCAGGGCGAGAGCGGTGTTCTGGGCCGACTGGGGATCCATGCCCAGCACCTGCACCGGCGCCAGCGTCAGGTTGCCCAGCACCGTCATGTGGGGGAAGAGATGGAAATGCTGAAAGACAAAGCCCATTTTTGTCCGCTGCGCCTGCAAAAGCTTTGGATTGCCAAAGGCCAGCGGCTCGCCGTCCACATACACCTGGCCGGCTTCGGGCACCTCCAGCCCGTTGATGCAGCGCAGCAGGGTGCTTTTTCCGCTGCCCGAGGGGCCGATGAGGCACAGGATCTCCCCCTGCTCCACGTGGAGGGAAACGTCCCTGACGGCGTGCACGTCGCCAAAGGATTTGCTTACGCCCATCAGATCAATCACTGGCGCTCAGCCTCCTTTCCAGCTTGCGTGCAAAGTGGGAAATGGTCAGGGTCAGGGTGAGATAGATGGCCGACGCTACGGTCAGCGGGGGAAGATAGGCGTAATAGTTTGCGCCGATAACGGTGGCCGACTTCATCAGCTCCACGATGCCGATGGAGGACAGAAGAGAGGTGTCCTTAATGAGGGTGATGAATTCGTTGACCAACGGGGGAACGATGCGCTTGAAGGCCTGGGGCAGGATGACCTTGCCCATCTTTTGCCGATAGGAGAGTCCCAGCGCGTCGGCGGCCTCCCACTGCCCCTTGTCCACGCCCAGTATGCCCGAGCGGATCAGCTCGGTGGAATAGGCGCCGCTGTTCAGCCCGATGGCCACCGTTCCCGTGACCAGCGGATTGAACCGCACCGGATGGCCGGCGATCAGGCTGATGAGGGCAGGCAGCGCCAGATAGGCAAAGGTGATCTGCATCATCATGGGCGTCCCACGGAACACTTCCACATAGACCGACGCCACGGTGTTGAGCAGCCCGTTTTTGGACAGCCGCCCCGCCGCGGTCACCGTGCCCAGTACGATGCCCATCAGCAGGCAGACCACGGCGATCCCCACCGAAAGGCAGGCGCTTTTCAGCATGAAAAGCAGATTTTCGGTTGTCATGATCGAAAAATCCATGGAGTACTCCTTTTTGATATGGAAAGGGAGGAGGCACCGCGAAGCGGCGCGTGATTTGCCCTGCGGGGCATGGGGCCCTCGTCCCCCGCGGGTGACCTTCCCCAGAGGGGAAGGTTTTTATTGGCGCTCGCCCCAGGAAGGGAAAACAGAACGATTACAAATCGTATAATTTCATGAAATTATAAACCCCAGTTTTCTTTATACTGGTCGGAAGTGCCGGAGGACATAAACTCCGCCACCGCCTTGTTCAGCGCGTCCAGCAGAGCGGTGTTGCCCTCCTTGACGGTGATGCACAGATTGTCCTCGGCCAAAACCTGCTTCAGCACTTCAAAGTCGCTGCTGCTCTGGGCATAACCCTCGCCCACCTTGGCGTCGCACACCACGGCGTCGATCTGACCTGCCCGCAAAAGCTCAAACTGCTGGAGATAATCGCCCGGGCTGACCACGGTGACGCCCTCCAGCTCGGCGGCGGCGTCATAACCAACCGTGCCCTCGCCTGCGGCCACTGTCTTGCCGTTCAGATCGGCCAGCGCAGCGATGCCCGAGCCCGCGTGGACACACACCACCTGCGCGGATTCGTAATAGGGATCGGTGAACAGGCACTGCCGCTCGGGATCATAGGAGAAGGCGGCGATGCCCACGTCCACCTGGCCGGTCTGCAGGGCGGAGATGATGGTGGAAAAGTCCATCTGGACAAACTCGGCTTCATAGGCCTTGCCCGCCGCCGTGGTCAGATGGGCGGCCAGCCATTTGGCCATATCCACGTCATAGCCGATCAGGTTGCCCGAATTGTCCAGCGATTCAAAGGGGGGATAGTCGGCGCAGATGCCCACCACCAGCTTGCCCGCCGTCAGCACCTGACCGTCGAGGGAATTGGGGTCGGCCTTGGCGGCGCCGCCGCAGGCGGCCAAAAGCATCATCGCGCATACCATAACGAGAGAAAAAACGATTTTACAGGTTTTCATAGATAGCTCCTTTTCAGTGGGTCACGACGGAAAAGCCGTGAAAGTTGTATTTTTTCAATCCGGTCTCGTCCACCTCGTCGGGGAGCGCGCCGGAAGCGATATGGTCAAAGGCCTGCGCCGCCTGTACAAGCACGGCGCCCGGTCGGATGGGTTCGTTGTGAGAGGGAAACACGGTGCAGTCCGAACACAGATCGGCCACACGGTGCAGGGTTCGTCGGTAGACCTCGAAGGAGGAGATCAGCCCGTCGGGCGAGGAAAGGTGGGCGTACAGCGTGGCGGGATAAAAGGTGTCCCCGGTGAACAGCCACTTTTCCGTGGGCTCGTAGAGCATCAGACTGTCGGGAGAGTGCCCCGGCGTGGCGATGACGTGAAAGAGCTTGTCTCCCAGATCAAAGCTGTCGCCCTCCTCCACCGTCTCATAGCTGCAGGGGAAAATGCGGTAGGTGTCGGGGTCAAAGTCCTGGGGATAGGGGAGAACGGCGGAATCGCCCTTGAGATTGTCGGCCACCGCCTCGTGGGGGAGGCCGTGCTTCATCCGTTCCACCGCAGAGGGGTGGTTGAGAATGTGGGTGAGGGGGAACAGATGGTTGCCGCCGATGTGATCGAAATGGCTGTGGGTGTTGACCACGGTGAGCGGCCCGCACCACAGGGAATCCACCACCGCCTTGATGTTGCCGATGCCCATGCCGGTGTCCAGCAGCAGCGCCCGCTTCGTGCCGGTGATGAGGAAGGAGATCACCTCCTGAAAGTGCCGCCCCTCATAGATGGCGAACACGTCGGGCTTGACCTGATAGACGGAAAACCACGGGTCGGCGGAGGGCAGCTGTGTGAGGCTGGCGTAAATGGGGCGGGGGAGCGCCTTGTACCATGCCTCCGGCTGAACCACATCCTTGGTTTTTTCAGACATTCTTTTCGCCCCCTTTCGGTTGGAACGGTGATAATTATACAATAAAACGAATGAAAATGCAAGAGCAAACAAAGAAAAATTATAAAGAATAATGAATAAAAAATCCGACAAAACGGGATAGATAAGTGGAATAACCCCACAAAAACCGCAAAAAAGCGGGGCATACGCCCCGCTTTTGCTGAATATTCTATTCGTCAGCCTTCCCGCCGATCCTCTCGGACGAAGGTGGGGAAAACCGCCGGATCCACCAGCGCGCCGTACATGGACGGACGGCGATAGGCGCCGCCCATGACCTCGCCCCGGCGGTAGGCGCGCAGCATCTCCAGATCGACGCGGGCCAGATATACGCCCTCGCCCTCGGGCGCCTCCAGAATGCACATATCCCTTACGCCGGGCTCGCTTTCCAGCCACGCCACCCCGTCAAACACGGTGGAATGCCCGTTGCAGTCGGGATGGGGCGAGGGATAATTGCAGGTGGCGACAGCCAGCATATTTTCATAGGCGCGGGCGCGGAGGGCGGACAGCCGGTTGATCTCCATGGGACAGGCGTTGGGGGCGAGAATGACCTCCGCCCCCTGCAGCATGAGGATGCGGGCGGTCTCGGGAAACTCCCGGTCAAAGCAGATCATGGCGCCCACCTGCACCTCGCCCCGGGCGGTGTCCAGCGGCACCACCGGAAGCCTTTCGCCCCGGGTGAGCATGCGCTCCACCTCAAAATCGCAGGTGTGCACCTTGGCATAGGTGAGCGCCTCCCGGCCAAACCGGTCAAACAGGGTGAGGGTATTGCGGGGCAGACCGTCCCACGCCTCCAGATAGGTGATGCCCACGGCCATGTCCAGCTCCCGCGCCAGCGCGGAAAAGCTCTGGACAAAGGGGCTGTCCTTCCCGATGGCGCGGCGGGCGTTTTCCGCCCCGTCCCACGAGAGACGATAGCCGCACGACCACATCTCGGGAAAGAGGGCGATATCGGCGCCCCTGGCCTTTGCCTCCCGGCAGGCGGCGGCGCCTTTGGCGCGGGTTTCCTCCAGGCTGTCCCCGGGGAGCAGCTGGAGCAGAGCGATACAAAGCTCGGGCATAATGCTTCCTCCTGTCGGAAAACGCCCCCTCAAACGAGGGGGCGCAATTTTATGCGTATAAATGGCTTACGCAGGGTGGAACTCGCTCTTGGGAGCGCCGCAGATCGGGCAGACCCAATCCTCGGGGAGCGCCTCAAAGGCGGTGCCGGGGGCGATGCCGTTGTCGGGATCACCGACGGCGGGATCGTATTCATAGCCGCAGGGGTCGCAAACGTATTTCATGGGAAAGACTCCTTTCTGTTTTTGAGATACCTTATTCTACCATATCGGGAGCGGGGTTGCAATCCCCATTTTTCACACGCCGCGGAGGTTTTGTCCCTCCTGGATGCGCTCCAGCCAGCGGGACTTGGTGTAGTAGAGCAAGAAGATCGCCGCGCTGATCGTCCACGTCAGGGGATAGGCGGAATAGACCCACGCGATGCTGTGGAAGGCGTGAAGGACGATCTCGATATAGATCACCCGGAAGATGCACCAGTCGCCCAGCATGATATACATGGGCACCTTGGAATAGCCCGCGCCCCGGCAGACGGCGGCGATGCCGTGGGACATGGCCAGCAGGGCATAGAACAGCGCGCACACCCGCCCGCGGAGCACGCCGGCCTGAATGGTCTCGGGCGCGTCGCCGAACAGGCGGATCAGCTGGGGCGCAAAGACAAAGAACACGATGCCGATGACGGCGGCCGCCGCGCAGGCGAACCCCACCGAAA
This sequence comes from Oscillospiraceae bacterium, assembly GCA_902797555.1. Classification (GTDB taxonomy): domain Bacteria; phylum Bacillota; class Clostridia; order Oscillospirales; family Butyricicoccaceae; genus UBA4644. The sequence continues at coordinate 155 of CADBTM010000165.1, read as the reverse complement.
ACCGGGCGCCCTTTTTCACCCGGTCAAACTGCCCCGCGCCGATGTTCTGACTGACAAAGGTGGTGACGGCGCTGCAAAAGGCGTTGATGGGGATGAAGGCAAAGCCCTCCAGCTTGATATAGGCGCCGTTGCCCGCCATGGCCGCCGCGCCGAAG
>CADBTM010000164.1 GCA_902797555.1 Oscillospiraceae bacterium | reverse complement strand
GCGGCGACGATCAGCCGCTCGGGATATATCAAATGCCGCGCGACAAGGGTAGGGGAGGACACAGCGCTCTCTCAGATAATCAGGATGGTCAGCGACGCCGCCGCCACAAAGGCGCCCATCGCAAAGATCGCCGACAAGGTCTCGGGCATTTTTGTCCCCGCCGTCATCTCGATCGCCGTGATCACCACCCTCATCTGGCTGCTGGTGGGCAGACCCTTCGGTTTTGCGCTGGCACGAGGCATCTCGGTGCTGGTGATCTCCTGCCCCTGCGCGCTGGGACTGGCCACGCCCGTGGCCATCATGGTGGGCAACGGCATGGGCGCGAAAAACGGCATCCTCTTTAAGACCGCCGTATCGCTGGAAGAGGCCGGACGGGTGCAGATCGTGGCACTGGACAAAACGGGCACCATCACCTCCGGCGAGCCCCGGGTGACCGACGTGATCCCCTTTGGGGCGGAAAACGCCGACGCCCTCCTGACCGAGGCCGCTGCGCTGGAGCAAAAGAGCGAGCATCCCCTGGCAAAAGCCATTCTGGAAAAATCCAGGGAGCGCAATCTTACCCCCCGGGAGGTTTCGGACTTTCAGGCGCTGCCCGGCAACGGCCTCACCGCTCGTCTGGCGGGGGAGACCCTTTTGGGCGGCAGCGTAACGTTTCTCTCCTCCCGGATCGCCGTCCCCACCTCCGTCACGGCACAGGCCGAGGCGCTGGCAGGGGAGGGAAAGACCCCGCTGCTCTTCGCACGGGGAGACAGGCTTCTGGGCATCATCGCCGTGGCGGACGTCATCAAGGAGGACAGCCCTCGGGCTGTGCGCGAGCTGCAGAAGATGGGCATCCGCGTGGTCATGCTGACGGGTGACAACCGGCGCACTGCCGACGCCATCGGCAAGCAGGCCGGGGTGGACGCCGTCATTGCCGGCGTTCTGCCCGACGGCAAGGAAAGCGTCATCCGCACCCTGCGGGAGCAGGGCAAGGTGGCCATGGTGGGCGACGGCATCAACGACGCTCCCGCCCTCACCCGGGCGGATGTGGGCATCGCCATCGGCGCAGGCACCGATATCGCCATCGACGCCGCCGATGTGGTGCTGATGAAAAGCCGCCTGAGCGACGTGCCCGCCGCCGTGCGCCTCAGCCGCGCCACCCTGCGCAACATCCATGAAAACCTGTTCTGGGCGTTTTTCTACAACGCTATCTGCATTCCTGTGGCGGCAGGCGCCTTTGTCAAGCTGGGCCTCACCCTCAACCCCATGCTGGGCGCGCTGGCCATGAGCCTTTCCAGCTTTTGCGTGGTGACCAACGCCCTGCGGCTCAACCTGTTTAAGATCCATGACGCCTCCAAGGACAAGCCGCTGAAAAACCCGGTGACCCTCACTCTGCCCGAGCGTCGGGAGGAGCCCGCCCCCGCAGCGGCGACCCAAATCAGGACCCTGCACATCGAGGGCATGATGTGCCAGCACTGCGAGCGCACCGTGCGCGGAGCGCTGGAGGCGCTGGAGCAGGTGCAGCAGGCGGAGGTCTCCCACGAAAAGGGCACCGCCGTCGTCACCCTCGCCGCCCCCATCGACGACGCGGCCCTCAAGGCCGCCGTGGAGGCGGAGGATTATCCGGTGCTGTCCATCGAATAAAGCAAAGAACAAAGAAGAATCCCCCGGCATCTGCCGGGGGATTGGTTTATCCCATTTGTGCGTCCCGGAGGGGCTTGTCCCAAAAGACCGTTCCGCCCAGCGAGGCGGCGAGCTCGTCGATGTGGGTGTGCAGCTCGTCCAGCAGGACGGCTTCCCGCTTTTTTGAGCGGCGACCCTTGGCGGAATAAAGCTCTTTGGAGGCAAAGGCGTCGTAGGAAATGCCCCAATCCTCCTCGTCCTGATGAGGAAAGAAGCTGACCCCCGCTTCATAGCGGATATTGCCCTCCTCCGAGGTGGCGGTGAGCGTCACCACCGCGCCCCGGCGTTCCACGCCGTTATAGACGCAATGAGCGGAAAAATACTGCTTATACACATCGATGACCTTCATGGCTGTCCCCTCCTTTTTGTGTATCATACCACGGGAGGGGACAGAGCGCAAGGCTTTACTTGCGATAGATCGTCGTTTCGCCGGTGTCCTTTTGGGAGAGCAGCGTCCCGTTCTCGTCAAAGGTGTATTGATACACCTGGCATTCCCCGCCGATGGTAAAGCTGCTGGTGGCGGGGGAGAAGAAGGCCTGACGCACCGACTGGACGTACCATTCCAGCTCCCCGTTTTCGTTGACGGCAAGGTTGTAGCCCAGACAGCCGGGGATGGAATAGAAGGTCTCCGGCGCGCCGCCCTCCGGGTCGCACACCAGCAGGAGCGCGGTGTAGTTTTCCCGCAGGAGGCGGGTCATCTCCTCGTCCGGGATGGAAAAGGCCTGCCGGGAGAATATCTCGTTGAGCACGTTTGCGATCTCGTCCCGTCCGCCGGCGTTGCCGCCCGTGGGAGCAGGGGAGGTCTGGGCGGACAGCCACAGCTTTCCGCCGTATTCGATCATGTCGTCGATGGAATAGAGCAGTCCGTTTTCCGCATAAGAGGCAAAGTCCGAAAGCACGCCCTCCCGGCTGAGAGTGGCGATGCGGGATTCCCCGATGCGCACCAGATATCCGTCCCGGAAGGGCACGGCAAAGATGCCGGAATAGGGAAGGGCATCCTTCGGGAGAACGGAATAGCGGGACAGCACCTGCCCCTCCGGGCTGAGGTGGGAAAGAAACAGCTTTGCTCCGGCGTGACCGATGAAGGCAAAGCCGTCCTCCTCCTGCAGGATGGTGTCGATGCGCTGGAAGCGTTCGTAGACAAAGGGGACGACCTCCCACAGCACCTCGCCCCGGGAGGTGATCCTTGCCGCCCAGGTGAGGGGAGCGTCGCCGCTCTCCGCTCCGGTGACGGTCTGGGTGCCCCAGAAGATCACGCCGTCCTCCAGCGGGAGGCAGCGCTCCACGATGGCGTGGGGGAAGGACACCGTCCACACCGTCGCCCGATCCCGCAGACCGGCCACATAGTAGTGATCCGAATCGTCATAGCAGATCCAGTATTCCATTCCTGTCCCGTCCACATTCTTTTGCAGATAGTCCAGGTTTTTCAGCTGCGCCCACATCTCGCCCACCTGCTCGGGCGAGGGGGATTCCAGCTCCCAGCCCGTCACGCCCAGCGCGTTGTTCAGCGTTTCGGCGGTTTTTCCGCTGGAAAATCGCCCTGTGGTGATGTCTCTCCACACTTCCTTGATCTCCCCCCGGCTCATGCCCTCGGTGGGCAGGTTGTTTTCGGCAAAAAAGGTGACCGCCTGGGCATATTCCCGGGCGTCCTCGGCATAGGCCACCGCCCCGATGCCCAGCGCCAGCGCGGCGCACACCGCCAAAACGGCCGCCTTCCGGGGAATCCGGAACAGCGCAGCACGGCGCGGTTCCTCCAGACCCGCCTTCTGCAGGGCGCGGGCGCGGATCCTTTTGGGACGCAGCCTGCCCTCGTTTTCCGGCAGGGCGATGTCGGCCAGCAGGGCGTCCAGCTCCTGCGGGTCGGCCTGCTCCAGCATATCGTACAGTTCTTCGTTCATAAGGTCTCCTCTCCCAAAATGGCTCTCAGCTTTTTCAGCGCCCGGTGGGTGCGGGTGTCCACGGCGGAAACCGTCATCCCCATTTCCTTTGCCACCGCCGCCGAGGGCTGACGGAAAAAGTATTTTCGCACGATGATTTCCCGGTCGGTGTTGTCCAGCCGCAGCACAGCCTGCACCACCGCCTGACGCCGTTCCCGCCGAAGGAGCAGGGTCTCGGCGTCCGAATCCTCCTCGGGGACGTCCCAGCCATCCGGCAGAGGATCGTACCGCCCGGCCGCACGGCGCACGTCGGCCGATTTGTTGCGGGCGATGGCACACAGATAGGCTTTGATCGTCCCCCGGCTCAGATCGATGTCGTTCCGCTGAAGATAGAGCTGGGAAAACACGTCGCTGACGCATTCCTCCATGTCCGCCCGTGGGCACACTCCGTCCAGCCGCCCGCGCACCAGCGCGGCGACCAGGGGAAGATAGCGCTCCATCAGCGCGGACAGACCCCGTTCGGGGTTCTCGCGGAGCAGGGCCAGCAAGCTTTGATCGTCCAATGTCTCATCTCCTGAATGTGGTTTGGAACCGTTCCGACCTATGATTCGTTTGAGGGAGAGAAATCTTACAGGGCTTTTTAAAAGTATACCATCAAGCTGCGCGTGGCGCAACGCGGCAAACAATCTTCTTGACATTTTGCGGCGATCCGTTACAATAAGAATATCGAAAGAAATACCAATGAAAGGAGGGCGAAACGATGTTGAATATGGACACTCTGCGTGCTTTCGGTGCCGACGCGGAGGAAGGGCTTCGCCGATGTGTGAACAATGAGGGACTATATTTCCGCCTGGTGAATCTTACTGTAAAGGATCCCAACTTTCAGGCGCTGCCCGAGGCGCCGGCGCAGGGAGATCTGAAGGCCGGATTCGAGGCTGCTCACGCCCTCAAGGGCGTTCTGGCCAATCTGTCGCTCACCCCCATTCTTACCCCGGTCGTCCAGATCACCGAGCTGCTGCGCGGTCGGGTCGAGACCGACTATCAGCCATATCTGGATGAGATCGCCGCCCAAAGGGCAAAGCTGGAAGCGATGATCGCCGAATAAACGCAAAAAAACACCCGCCGGAGCTCCCAAAGGGATGCCCGGCGGGCTTTTTTACGTCATTTTTTCCTGCTTGATCTTGTGGTCGATGATGTGGCGGGAGGCCAGCTCTTTTCGCACGTCCTCCACCGAGATGTCCGCCTGTGCCATCAGCACCATCAGGTGATAGGCCAGATCGGCCAGCTCGTAGACGGTCTCCGCCCGATCCCCGCCCTTGGCGGCGAGGAGCACCTCGGCGCTTTCCTCTCCCACCTTTTTCAGAATCTTGTCCAGACCCTTTTCAAAAAGATAGGTGGTATAGGAGCCTTCGGGCAGGTCGCGCCTGCGCTGGGCAAGGAGAGCCTCCAGCGTCCTCAGGTCAAAGCTTTCCCGCTGGGTGCTGTGCCACAGGGGAAAGGAAAAGCAGGAGGCATTTCCCAAATGGCAGGCGGGACCGTCGGGCTCGACCTCGGCCACCAGAGCGTCCCGGTCACAGTCGGCGGTGAGAGAGACGAGGTGCTGCACGTTTCCGCTGGTCTCGCCCTTGCGCCACAGCGCACGGCGGGAGCGGCTCCAGAATACCGTCCGCTCCTCCAGCATGGAGAGGCGCACGCTTTCCCGATTCATATAGGCCAGAGTGAGCACGTCCTTTGTCCGTGCGTCTGTCACCACCACGGGAATGAGCCCGTCTGCGTCAAACCGCAGCTCACTTACGTCGATCATATTTCCACCTCCCGCACGGGGATGCCCGCGCTTTTCAAGCTTGCTTTCAGCGTTCGGATCTCTACCTGACCGTAGTGAAAAACGGATGCAGCCAGTCCTGCGTCCACCCGTGGCAGGGTGCGGAAGAGGGTAAGAAAATCCTCGGCGCACCCCGCGCCGCCCGAAGCGATAACGGGCACGGATACCGCCTGACACACGGCGGACAGCATTTCCAGATCAAATCCGCCCTTCACCCCGTCGGTGTCGATGGAATTGAGGACGATCTCTCCCGCGCCCAGCGCCACGCCCCGACGGATCCACGCAATGGCGTCCAGTCCGGTGTCCTCCCGTCCGCCCTTGGCAAACACGCGATAGCCCGAGGCTGTCCGCCTGGCGTCCACCGAAAGCACCACGCACTGGTCGCCGTATCTGCGGGCTGCCTGGGCGATCAGATCGGGATCGCGGATGGCGCCCGAATTGACGCTCACCTTGTCGGCGCCGCAGTCCAGCACCCGCTCAAAGTCGGCCAGCTGGGAGATGCCGCCTCCCACCGTCAGGGGGATAAACACCCGCCGGGCGGTTTCCCGCAAAATGTCGGTGAACAGCTTGCGGCCCTCATGGGAGGCGGTGATATCGTAAAAAACCAGCTCGTCCGCCCCCTCCCGGCTGTATCGTTCCGCCAGCTCCGCCGGGGAGCACAGCTCGCGGAGATCTGTAAAGTTTTTTCCCTTTACCACCTGTCCGTCCCTTACGTCCAGACAGGGGATGATCCGTTTCGTTATCATAGTGCTGCCGCTATGGCCTCCTTGAGATCGATCCTGTGTTCATACCATGCCTTGCCCACGATGGCACCATACAGCCCCAGCGCCCGCAGGGCGCGGATATCCTCCGTGGAGGTCACCCCTCCGGAGGCGATGATCCGCAGGGAAAAGCGTTGGGAAAGCGTCTCGTACAGGGGCAGGTTGACCCCCTGCAGGGCGCCGTCCCGGGAGATATCGGTGACGATCACGGTGCTGACTCCGTCCGCTTCCAGCCGGGAAAGCAGCGCTTCCGCAGACAGGGGCGCCCGCTCCCGCCAGCCCCGGATGGCGGCATATCCGTCCCGGATATCCACGCCCACGGCGATCTGCTCGCCCCAGCGCCGGACAGCTTCCCGGACGAGCGCCGGGTCGGTGACGGCAGCCGTTCCGAGGATCACCCGCTCCACCCCCAGCGCGCAATAGCGCTCGATGGACGAGAGCTCCCGGATGCCGCCGCCCACCTCCGCACCCAGACCGGAGGCGGCGAGAATGCGTTCCACCGTGGGCAGGTTCGGCGTTCCGCCGTCCCGGGCCCCGTCCAGATCCACCAGATGGAGCGTCTGTGCCCCGCAGGCCGCCAAGTGGGCCGCCACCGAGGCGGGGTCGTGGGAGTAGACCGTTTGCTGCTGATACTCTCCCCGGAGCAGACGCACCGCCTTGCCGCCCAAAAGGTCGATGGCGGGCAAAATCACCATAGCGCTCCCTCCTCGCAAAAGGCACGGAGGACGCGCAGACCCACCTCGCCGCTTTTTTCCGGGTGAAACTGGCAGCCGCACACATTTTCCCGCTGGACGGCGGCGGTCAGCGTGCCCCAGTAGTCGACGGTGGCCGCCACCCATGCTTTGTCGGTCACCCCGTGAAAGGAGTGGACAAAATACACAAAGTCGCCGTCCTTTACCCCACGGAACAGGGGACTCCTGTTTTCGGGAAAACGGAGGGCGTTCCAGCCGATGTGGGGGATCTTTGCCTGGGGAGAGATCGTCTCGGCGATGGGGCGCACCTCCCCGGGGATGAGCCCCAGCCCCGGGTGCACGCCGTATTCCGTTCCCCGCTCCAAAAGGAGCTGCATTCCCAGACAGATGCCCAAAAGAGGCTTGCCCGCCCTGGCGGCAAGGATGACCGATTCCGCAAGTCCGGTGGTCCGCAGCTTGTCCGCCGCGTCGCCGAAGGCGCCCACACCGGGGAGAATCACCCGATCCGCCCGCAGCAGGGCGTCGGGGTCGCCGGTGACTTGAGCGGTCTGACCGATGGCCGCCAGCGAGCTTTGGAGGGAAAACAGGTTTCCCACACCGTAGTCCACAATGGCGATCATACCAGCATCCCCTTGGTAGAGGGCACCCGACCCCGCTCTTCCGGGTCGATGGCCGCCGCCTGTGCCAGACTGCGGGCAGCCGACTTGAAGGCGCCCTCGATGATATGGTGGGAGTTTTCTCCGGCAAGCTGGCGCAGGTGGAGAGTGATCCCGCCCTGCCGGGCAAAGGCCTCCCAGAACTCCCGCACCAGCTGGGTGTCAAAGGTGCCCACCTTTTCGGTGGGAATGTGCAGGTCATAGACCAGCTTGCCCCGTCCGCTGAGATCGACGGCGGACAGCACCAGCGCCTCGTCCATGGGGAGCAGCATGCTCCCATAGCGGCGCACGCCCCGCCTGTCGCCCAGAGCACGGGCAAAGGCGTTTCCCAGACAGATGCCGATATCCTCCGTGGAGTGATGGTCGTCCACCCGGGTGTCGCCGGCACAGGAAAGGGTCAGGTCAAACCTGCCGTGCCGGGCAAACAGAGTGAGCATATGGTCGAGAAACCCGATGCCGGACTGGATGCGGCTCTCTCCCGTGCCGTCCAGATCCAGACGGAGGGAGATGTCGGTTTCCGCCGTGGTTCGGGTGATTTCCGCTGTTCTCACAGGCCTCCGGCCTCCTTTCCGATGTCGTCCAATGCTGCAAAGAACCGATCCATCTGGGCGTCGGTGCCCACGGTGATGCGGAGGTACTCCGCGATGCGCGGCTTGTCAAATCGGCGCACCAGAATGCCCTTTTCCCGCAGAGCGTGAAAGAGCGTCTCGCCGCCCATATGGGGCGGGGCGGCAAAGACAAAGTTCGCCCGGGAGTCGGTGACCGAAAAGCCCCGCTCCCGCAGACCGAGAACGGTCTTTTCCCGTGTCTGCACCACCGCCCCGCACCGGAGGGGAACGCTGTCCTCCTCCTCCAGGATCGCCCTGCCCAGCGCCTGGGCAGGGGAGGATACGTTGTAGGGATTGAAGGAACAGCGCACCCGGTTGAGGTCGGCAATGAGGGCGGGATCGCCCAGGCCAAAGCCCAATCTTGCTCCCGCCAGCGCGCGGGATTTGGAAAAGGTGCGCACCACCAGCAGATTGTCATAGTGCCGGATCAGAGGCAAAGCGCTCTGCCGGCTGAAATCCACGTACGCCTCGTCGATGACCACCACCCTGCCGCGGTCCTGCCGGACGAGCACCTCGATCTCCCCGGGGGAGAGCTGCAGACCGGTGGGGGCGTTGGGGTTGGCGAGAAACACCGTCCCCTCCAGATTGCGGTAATCATCGATGACCACAGAAAAATCCTCCCGCAGGGGGATCTCCCGCCACGGCACTCCGTTTGCCCGGGCGAACACCGGGTAAAATCCATAGGTCAGATCGGGGAAAAGGGCGGGACGGTCGTCGCTGCAAAAGGCCTGAAAGGCAAAGCTGAGGATCTCGTCCGAGCCGTTGCCGCACAGAATCTGTTCGGGCTCCAGCCCCCACGCCTGCGCCAGCTCCCGACGCAGGAGGGTACAGTCCGGATCGGGATAGAGCTGCAGCGCGCGGGTGAGCTCCTGCGCCCGGGACAGCACCCGGGGCGAGGGAGGAAAGGGCAGCTCGTTGGTGTTGAGCTTGAGGAGTCCATCCTCCCGGGGCTGTTCCCCGGGGGTATAGGGGACGAGATCGGCCAGCCGGCTGCTGAAAAACCGGCTCATAGGGCGTTTTCTCCCCGGATGCGGACGCTGCGGGCGTGACCGGTCAGACCCTCCTGCTCGGCAAAGAGGGCGATATCCTCCGCCACCTGCGCCAGCGCTTCCTTGGGATAGTAGGTGTATTGGGAGCGCTTGACAAAGTCCTCCACCGAGAGAGGACTGGAAAACCGGGCGGTGCCGCTGGTGGGCAGGGTGTGGTTGGGACCGGCAAAATAGTCGCCCACCGCCTCGGGGCAGTGTCTGCCCAAAAACACCGATCCCGCGTGGCGCACCCGCTCCAAAAGGGCAAAGGGCTCGTCCACGCACAGCTCCATGT
>CADBTM010000163.1 GCA_902797555.1 Oscillospiraceae bacterium | reverse complement strand
GTCATGCCCTCGGAAAGATCATCCGAAACGTCCTCCATCCGGGAGAGCGCCTGACGAAGCTGAACGGCGCTTTCCTGCAGGCTCTCCGCCCCTTCACTCAGGTGGGAGAAGGCGGTTTTCAGGTCGGAAAAACTGTCCCGGAGGGACTGGGGATCGGTCTGTCCCACCATACGGGAAAGGGCATCTGCCCCGTCGGTCATACTGTCAGCCATATCGGCGATGTCCTCGCGCAGGGCGCGGAAAAAGGTAAGCACCGCCTCGGGAAGGGCTTCCGTCCCCGCGGCGTCCTCCATATCCTCGATCTTTCGGTCAATGTCTCTGCCCGCCTGAGAAAGCTGCCGCAGCGCGCCGGAGAGGTCCTCCAACGCGTCCTGCATTTCGTCGGCATTGCCCAGTGACTGACGCAGATGGGTGGCGGCTTTGCTCAGCGCGTCCGACGCGTCCTGACCGCTCTGAAGGGCGTACTCCAGCTCCCGGAGGGCACGCTCCAGGGACTGTTCCGCCGGCTTTACGTCGTCGGCGGCCCGCGCAAAGGCACGGCAGGCAGCCGCCAGCCGATCGGAGACGCGGGGCAGCGCGGCTGTAAAGCCGTTCAGCCGTTCAGCCACCGGCACCAGATCGTCCAGCATTTCATTCACACGGCGGCTCAGCTCGTTCACCGTTTCCAGATTGGCGTTGCTCCATTCGGTGGCGGCGTCGGAAAGCGCCTCCGCCGCGTCGCCGCTGCGGGAGACCGCGTCGCGGATGGCGTTGAGATCATCGGTCAGTCCGTTTTTTTCGGAATTGACGTCCTTCAGCAGACCGTTGACCCGAGCCTGCAGCTCGTCCAACATGCCCCGCAGCTTTTCAAGATCGCTTTCGTCCAGATGCCATCTGGCCTCGGGATCCAGCTGACCGGCGATGCCGCCCACATCCTTGCGTCCCCTTACGGCGCCGTTGTTGACACAGTTTTCCACCGCGCCCGACTGATGTCCCGTGATGCCGCCCACGTTATAGCCCACATTGGGATAGCCCACGGTGCCCCGGTTCTCACAGCCCCAGATCACACCGGAGGAAATCCCTGCCACACCGCCCAGATCGGTGATGTCGATGATCTCTTCGGCGGAAAAGTTTTGCCGGAACTGCTCCAGCGCGCTGAGGGCGTCGGGGGTGACAACATCGGGAACGGTGGTATTGACCTCCGCCAGATTGACGCACAGGCGGATCTCGCCCGCGTTTTCTCCGACGACGCCGCCGGCGCGATGCTGTCCGGTGACGCTGCCCCGGACGGTGCAGTCCTCGATGACGCCGGTCTGGGCGTTGATGCCGGCGATTCCGCCCACCTGGCGGGAGCCGCTGACCTCGATCCATACGGTGCAGTTGCGCACGGTACCCAGATTACGTCCCACCAGACCGCCCACTGTTTCGGCCTTGCCCTCAGGGGCAAAGCGGGCGGAGAGGGTGACCTCCTCCACCAGCGCGCCCTCCAGCACCTGACGGATCACACCGGTGACCGAAGCACTGTCTGTAAAATCGATTCCCTTTAATGTATGTCCGTTTCCGTCCAGCTTGCCGGACAAAAGCGGAATGGGAACAAAGGCTTCCCCGGAAAAATCCAGATCGGCGGTGAGCACCAGCGTCTTTCCCCGGCTCCACGCGTCGGAGACGCATTTTTCGGCAACGGCATTCCATTCCTCCACGCCGGAGATGAGCACTCGCTCCTCCCCCGCCGCCACCGCAGCCATGGGGAGCTGGGAGAGGATGAGCAGCAGACAGAGCAGAATACAAAGCTTTTGTTTCACAGGTCTTCCTCCTCTGTCTGAAAATGAATGTCAAAACGGGTCTTTTCGATCAGCTTGTCAAACAAAACAATCATCTGGGGCAGCACGGTGAGCACCAGAATCACCGAGATCAGCGCGCCCCGCCCCACGGCAAGGCCGATGTGTCCCACATATACGTCGCTGACGCGGAAGGAGATCAAAAAGCCTGCCACGGTCATGATCGAGCCCGAGGTGAGCACCGTGGGAAAGGCCTCCGCCACGGCGCGGGCCATGGCCTCCCGCTTGGGATAGCGCAGCTTGAGATCGAGATACCTGCTCATCAGCACGATGGCATAGTCGATGGTGGCGCCCATCTGAATGGCCGATACGATCATGTTGGTGACGAAGGAGGTGCTCAGCCCCTGCACATACAGGAAGGCAAAGTTGATCCAGATGCTGCCCTGAATGACAAACACCAGCACAGCCGAGCCCACCACCGTGCGGAAGGTAAAGAGCAGAATCACAAAGACAAAGCAGATGGTCAGCAGATTGATCTTGAGGGAATCGCTGTTGTAGGAATCGCCCAGATCCCGGGCGCTGGTGATATCGCCCACCACCAGAACGTTGTCCGAGCCGTAATAGTGCTCGGCGATGCCCCGGATGCGCTCCACCAGCTGGACGCTGTCCTCGCCCTCGGCAGGGATGCCCGCGGTGAGCACCAGACGATCCCAGTTCGTTCCCCTCAGCTGTGCCACCCCGCGCTCCAGCGTGCCCCGCAGGTCGTTCACCTGCTCGGCCTGCTCGGCGTCCAGCGTGACGATGCCCTGATCGATCTTTTCAAACAGATAGAGGAACATATCCACCAGAGGCACCTGATAGGTGCCCGGCGTACCGAAAATGGCCTGATATTCCTCGTGCTCCACGCCGTAGGCCTGATACAAAAGCCCCGCCCGCTCGATGTCGATGTCCAGCAGCTCGGCAAACATCCGGGGGGTATAGGCGTCGGTGAGCACATGGCCGCTGTCGATCTCGATGTTGGCAAGACCGGTAGCCGTCTTGATTTCGTCCAGCTCCAGCGTTTCCGCGAGGATGGCCTTTTCCTTTTCAAAATCTCCGGAGGGCACCAGTACGGCAACGGCGGTGTCCGGAGCAAAGGTATCGTCGATCTTGTGCAGGGCGGCGCGCTGGGGCGAATAGACCAGCTCGCCGATGGTGCGATCGGAAAAGGCATAGTTGACCCGGTGATAGCCCACCACCGCCAGGGGCAGGATGACGGCAAAGATGAGCACAAACAGCACCCGGGTCTTCATCAGCAGGTTGCCCCAGGGACGGATGTTGGGGATGAGGGTCTTGTGCGCCGTCTTTTTCAACGCCTTGGGAAAAAGCAGGATCAGTCCGGGCATGAGCAAAAACACCGTGATCATACTGCACAAAATACCCTTGGACAGCACAAAGCCGAGGTCGCGCCCCAGCCGGAACTGCATGAGCGTCAGCGCCACCAGTCCGGAGATGGTGGTCAGGCTGGAGGAAGAGATTTCGGTGATGGACTTGGCCAGCGCCTCCACCAATGCCTCCCTCTCGTTGGGATTTGCCGCAGCCTCGTCCTGATAGCGGTGGGCGAAAATAATGGCGTAGTCGATGGCCAGCGCCAGCTGCATGATGACGGCGATGGAATTGGTGATGGAGGAGACCTCTCCCAGCCAGAAGTTCGTGCCCATATTGAGCAAACCGGCAAAGATAAAAACGATGCCGAAGATGACCACCTCAAAATAGCTGCGGGAGGTGAACAGCAGCACGCCCACGATCACCGCCACGGCGATGAGCATCACGCCGGTCATTTCGGAAGCAAGCTGTTTGGAAAAGTCCTCGCCCACCGAGCTGGAATAGTACACGTCGTAGGGCGCAAGAAGCTCCTTGATCTGGGTCATGGCTTGGCCGCAGCCGGGATCCTCATTGGTGCCGTCAAAGGAGACGGTGAGCAGCGCCGCCGAATGGACAAAGTGGGAGGGCGTATCGTTGAAGGTGACGTCGGTGACATGCTCGATCTCCTTCACCTGCTGCGCCAGTGCCTCCGCCCGGCTGTAGGTGATGTTGGAAATCATCACATTGGCCGAAGCGTAGGTGACAAACTCCTCTTCCATGACGGTGAGCCCGCGCCTTGTCTCGGCAGTAGGCGGCAAAAAGGAGGTCAGATCGCTGTTGATCTTCACCCGTCCCACCGACAAAACGCAATACACCGCCGCGGCGGCAAAGAGTGCGAATATAACATATCTGTATCGGACAATGGCCGATGCGATCCATTGCATCACGTCGGCCTTATTCCGTGCCTGTTCCTTGGTGCTCAAACCTATGGCTCCCTTCCGCGCAAATGGGCGTAATTCTCATACATGAGATTATAATTCCGCCGCTCGCCCCGGTCAAGGGCGACAGATAAAAGTTTTCTTGAATTTTCAAAAACCCTCCGCCAAAGCGGAGGGTATGTTTACGTTGCTGTATGGGATTCCATAGAGCTTTACGGTCTCCACAGCCACCTTCACCGCCTGCTCCCGGGTCATCTGCGCCTTGGGAGCATTTGAAATCATCTTTCTAATTATGAAACGATCCAAAAACAGAAAGGTTACATGGTTTATCAGAAAACCGTGAAAAAAGGGGATCGTGTTATATCGTCCGCAATTCCTCCGGGAGCCAATCGATCTGGTTTTTCCATTGCAGGGTAAAGACGCCGTTTTCCTCGGTGACGCAGCCGATGCCGGTGTTGTTCATCCAGTCTCCCGGCTCGCCGTAATGCTCCCGCAGGCCGCCCTTGACAAAGGCGTACAGGTTGCGCAGCACACAGCCGTGGCACACCACCGCCACGCTTCCGCCCGGATTCTGGGCGGCGATATCCCGCAGCGCCGCCGATGCGCGGTCATACACCTGCTGCATGCTTTCCCCGCCCGGCGACTGAAAGCGCCAAGGCTCCTCCCGCCAGATCCTGCGCTCCTCCGGCCAGAGGATTTCCAGTTCGTCATACAGCCGCCCTTCCCATTCTCCGGTGTTGATCTCGGAGATGCGGGGTTCCACCGTGATGGGCACACCAAGATAGCGGTTGACCGCCTTTGCGGTCTCCCTTGCCCGTTTGAGCGGGCTGGTATAGATGCGCGTCACAGGCAGGGTGCGGCAGCGCTCGGCCAGATAGTCCAGCTGCTGCCAGCCCAGCGGGCTGACCTCCGAATCGATATCCCCCTGAAAGCGTCTGTCCCGGTTGCCCTCGGCTTGGGCGTGGCGAATGAGATAAATGGTCGTCATAGTTCCTCCGATCAGAAAAGAAAAAGGCGGAGGAATGCTCCGCCTCGTGAATACTGCTTTAGTTCATCTGGTTGCGGCGGCTGAGATTCATGGTGCCGTCCTGCATGGAGTCGATGTTTTCCAGCGCCTTGCCCGTGCCGTAGGCCACGCAGGAGATGGCGTCGTCCGCCACGCGGGTGTTGATGCCGGTCTTGCTTTCGATCAGCTTGTCAAAGCCATAGATCAGGCTTCCGCCGCCGGTCATCAGAATGCCGTTGGTGGCGATATCGCCCACCAGCTCGGGAGCGGTGCGCTCCAGAACAGCGTGGACAGCCTCGACGATGCGGCCGGAAACGTCCTCAAAGGCCTCCATCATCTCGCTGGAGGTGACGGTAAAGGTGCGGGGCAGACCGGTCATCAGGCAGCGTCCCTTGACCTCCATGGTCTTTTCCTCCGGAAAGGGATAGACACAGCCGATGGTCATCTTCATCTCCTCGGCGGTGCGCTCGCCGATGAG
>CADBTM010000162.1 GCA_902797555.1 Oscillospiraceae bacterium | reverse complement strand
TTCGCCTTGTCTGCCGCGAAAATCTCTCCTTTTGAGGTGCGAAGCAGTTTTGAGCCAGACATTTTCCGTGCAGACGATACAGAAAAGGCCGGGAATCTTTGACGGATTTCCGGTCTTTTCTGTGAAGTATTGCGCGCAAAAGGGCGGCTCAAAACCTATCGGATCTCTGTCTTGCACGCCCCTTAGACGCTTTTTTCAATTTCTGTTTGTCAAAATATTGACATTATATTTGCGGCATGTTAATATTATTGCGTCCTGTTTTGTGCACAGGGACAAATACAATGTGGAGGATCGTTCGTATGGGTAAACTCGACGGGAAAGTAGCCATTGTCACCGGTTCCACCTCCGGCATGGGGAGAGCCACGGCCTATCTGTTCGCCAAAGAGGGCGCCAAGGTCGTCGTCACCGGCCGCAACGAGGCCAGAGCCAAGGAAGTCGCGGACAAGATCATCGCCGACGGCGGCGAGGCGATCTACGTGATCGCCGATACCAGCGATCTTGCCGCTCCTCAGAAGATTTTTGACGAGACCATGAAGGCCTTCGGCACGGTGGACATTCTGTTCAACAACGCCGGACAGCTCAGCCTCAAGCCGATCCTGGACCTCTCTCTGGAGGAGTTCCAGCAGGTGATGAACGTCAACGTCACCTCCGCCTTCCTGCTGACCAAGCTCTGCGCGCCGGTCATGAAGGCCAAGGGCGAGGGGCATATCATCAACACCTCCTCCGTGGCGGGCTGCGCCGCCCACTGGGGCCCGGTGGCCTACTGCACCAGCAAGCACGCCATGAACGGCCTGACCAAGTCCATGGCGCTGGAGCTCGGGCCCGAGATCCACGTCAACGGCATCCAGCCCGGCGCCATCCGCACCGCCATGCTCGACTCCGTCGGCGGCGAGGACGCCATGGGCTTTATGAAGGAGCGCTCCCCCCTGCACCGCATCGGCGAGGGCGAGGAGATCGCCACCGTGGCCCTGTTCCTGGCCACCAAGGATTCCTCCTTCATCGACGGCCAGCTCATCCGCGTGGACGGCGGCGTGGACATCTGACCCGATATACAGGCATACAGACCGATCCGGGGAGACCCGGATCGGTTTTTTTTCGCCCCGATCCCGGAAAACCGGTCAAGAAATTAACTTTTCTTTACAGGCTGCGCGGGCCTGTGGTAAGCTTGGTTGTAGTTTCCCAATAGGAAAATATTGGAAGGAGCGTGAGCCCTGTTGAGCAGACTGATGATCCAGGTGCCCGGTCAGGCGGAGCAGACGGTCAGCGAGCTGTACAAGGACCTTGAACGCCGTATCGCCGTTGCGCCCTCCGGCAACTGTCCGGTGGAGCTGACCGGCGCGTTTTTGCGCCTGTGTCTGGCGCAGAGCTGCGGCAAATGCGTGCCCTGCCGCGTCGGCCTGAACAAGATGAGCGAACTGATCGACCGCATTCTGGACGGAGAAGGCACGGAGGACGATCTGGATACGCTGGAGTATTCCGCCCGGAGCATCGCGGACACCGCCGACTGCGCCATCGGACACGAGGCGGCGCAGATCATCTCCGACGGCTTTGCCGCCTTTAAGGACGACTATCTCTCCCACATCCACACCGGCCGCTGCATCTCCAGCTTTTCGGCGGTGCCCTGCGTTTCCAACTGCCCCGCCCACGTGGACATCCCCGGCTACATTGCGCTGGTCAAACACGGCCGCTTTGCCGACGCCGTGCGGCTGATCCGGGAGGACAACCCCTTCCCCAGCGTCTGCGGGCTGATCTGCGAGCATCCCTGCGAGGCGCACTGCCGCCGCAGCATCGTGGACAACTCCGTGAACATCCGCGGGCTCAAGCGCGCGGCCATCGAAAACGCAGGCAAGGTATCCGCGCCGGAGTGCCTGCCCGCCACGGGCAAAAAGGTCTGCGTCATCGGCGGCGGCCCCACCGGCCTGACCTGCGCCTACTTCCTGGCGCTGATGGGGCATTCCGTGACCGTCTACGAGCGGCGGAAGAAATTCGGCGGCATGCTGCGATACGGCATTCCCCGCTACCGCCTGCCCGCCGAATATCTGGACGCGGATATCGACACGATCCTCTCCACGGGCATCGACGCCCACCTGAACACCGAGGTGGGCCGGGACGTGCTCTTTGAGGACATTCTGGAGAACTTCGACGGCGTGTACATCGCCATCGGCGCCCACAGCTACAAGATGCCCGGCATCCCCGGGGAGGACAGCAAGGGCGTGATCAGCGCGGTGGAACTGCTGCGCGGCATGGGCGACGACGAGCCCATGGATCTGCGGGGCAAGCGGGTGTGCGTCATCGGCGGCGGCAACGTGGCCATGGACGCCTGCCGCACCTCCCTGCGTCTGGGGGCGAAGAGCGTGCAGTGCGTCTATCGCCGCCGGGAGAAGGACATGACCGCCCTGCCCGCGGAGATCGCGGGCGCCGCGGCGGAGGGCGTCGAGATGGTGACGCTGATGGCCCCGGTGCGCATCAACGCGGACGAAAACGGCTGCGTGACCGGCCTTGTGGTGCAGCCCCAGCTTCCCGGCGACTACAGCCGCGGACGCCCCATGCCCCGCAACGCGGACGCCCCCGAGGTGGAGCTGCCCTGCGATCTGGTCATCGCCGCCATCGGTCAGGCCATCGACTTCGGCAACTTCGTCAAGGCCGGCGTCCCCGAGCGCATGGGCAAGTTCCAGACCGAGCGCAGCGGCGAGGTGAGCGGCCACG